>WJJR01000279.1 GCA_014729565.1 Candidatus Zixiibacteriota bacterium
AATCGTAACCTCGCGTAGGTCCGGCTCTTAGCCGGACCGGTGCGGCTAAGAGCCGCACCTACGCGATGCACCTACGGGTTGTTCAACACACCCTTTAGCCTGGTGACACCGCAACCGTTTCCAAACCCAAAACCGATTTAACGGTTTCGTACTAGGATCTACTTCACCAACGCCACAAACTCATCCACATCACTCAAACACGCCTTCACCGCGGTCTCCCAGAAATCGGGTTTCGTCAAGTCAACGCCGAGGTGACGTTGCGCGACCTCTTCGGTGGTCATTTTGCCGGTGTCGGCGAGGAGATTTCGGTAGTTGCTCGCGAACGACGGGCCTTCTTCCATCGCACGGGCGTAAACACCCTTCGCGAACAAATATCCAAAGGTGTACGGGTAGTTGTAAAACGGCACTTCGGTGATGAAAAAGTGGAGTTTGCTGGCCCAGAACAACGGATGCAATCCTTGGTCGTCGTCAAGCATTCCGAAAAACGCCTGCTGCTGCGCCTGTTTCATCAACTCCGAGAGTTGCGCACGCTCGATGTTTCCCGTCTTGCGTTCCGCATAGAAACTGCTGTCGAAAAGGAAGCGTGCGCGGATGTTGCAAAAAAACGTCAACGTCGCCTGTAATTTCAGATCGAGGAGCGCGAGCTTCTCTTCCCCTTCGGCGGCACGCAGCGCAGCATCATTGACGCGCATCTCGTTGAAGATCGACGCGGTTTCCGCCAGTGTCATCGGGTAGGCACTGTTGAACGCGGGCTCGTCTTTCAGAACGAAACCATGGTAGGCGTGGCCCAGCTCATGGGCGAGTGTGCTGAGTGCATCGTAAGTATTGGAATACGTCATGAAGATGCGCGCCTGCTTGCGAATCGGGACCCACGAGCACCAGCCGCCGGCCCGTTTGCCGGGGCGATCTTCGGCCTCGATCCACTTGCCTTCAATCGCCGTGCGTGTGAATTCACCCATTTCGGGGGAAAAGCTGCCGAGATGCTCGGCGATGAAATCGCCGGCTTCTTCGAACGGGTACTTGCGTTCGGTGGCGCCGATCGGCGCTTCCTGATCATACCAGCAGAACTTGTCGATGCCCAAACGATCGCACTTGGCCCGCACGTACCGTTTCAACTCAGGACCGGACTTTGAGATGGCATTCCACATGGCATCCAGCGTGGCCTGCGTCATGCGCGAACGCATCAGCGGTTCCTGCAGCGCCGAGTCCCAGCCGCGGTTCTTGTAGAGCGACAGACGGAATCCACCCTGCGAATTCAAGGTCATCGCCGCCAAATCGGCAACCGTTTCCCAGGCCCCCTCCATCTTCTCAAACGCATCGCGACGGACGTTGCGGTCGGAACTCGAGAGTCGAGCCGAATTCTGGCCCAACGAAATCTCTTTGGTTTCCCCGTCCTCCTCCACCGACACACGCAAATCGCCGGCAAGCTTCTCATACAACAAATGCCAGGCATGGTAACCGTTGACAGACAGCTCCAACGCCAGCTTTTCGCGGGGCTCGTCCATTTTGAGTCTGGCGTTCCGACGCAGTTCATCGAGGTAGAAGCGGATATTTGTGATCCCATCGATCGCCATCAGCGTTTCCCACGCCTCATCGGACTGGCGCATCGCGAACGATTCGAGCGATGATTCCAGCGCTTTGTATCGTGAGTGGATCTCGCTGGCCCGCTGCGTGTGCGAGGTGGCTTTGACATCGGCGACGTCCTGGCTGATGAGAGAAAGCGCATACAGATACGCCAGGTCCAACCGCTCGGCGGCATCCTGAACACTGAGAATCCACTGCGCCCACTCATCGGCGTTGTCGGTAGTCAGGTCCTGCGGCAACGTTTTGGACTGCTGGTCGGCGGCGTCGATATCAGCAACCAATTGATCAACAAATTGGGCGTAATCGCTGCTGGTGGATCCGCCGCGGAAGAGGGAATCGAGTTCCCAACGTGGTGCAACGTCGGTGGTCGTTGTTGTCGTCATCTATTTCTACCTCCAGAATTTGCGCAAATCACGGCATGAAAACTGATGTCTCCGTTCATTGGTAGCCATTCATAGTGAGCATTTCCTCACTGCGAAAAAAGTGAGAAATTGCCCGAATACCCCGAAATGTCACAGCGATGTCATTGACAGATTCCGGGAATGGCCCATCTTGCACTATAGACGCGTGGGGGTCCGGGACCGGCACCTGCGGGCAGCGAGGTGATCGAAATGAGTGACGAACATGAACCCGACTCCGGGCGTCGGGATGTAGACGAGCAACCACAAGCTTATCTCCTGGAATTGGCCGAGGCCAGGGCGGAAGCCGAGACTGCTCGGCACGCTCTTCGAAATGCCGAGTCCTATCGGCGACTGATGGTCGACCTGATCGGCGACCTCTACCTCATGTGTGATCTCTCTGGGGCGATACTCGAGGTCAACGATCACACATGCCAGGCCCTCGGCTACACGCGTGAGGAATTGAAGACGCTCCGCACAGCCGATCTTGATCCGCGCTGGAATCAGGAATTTCTCGACAGTATGCAGTCGACGCGATCATCCGGCGTGCCGGTGGTGCGCTACGCCAATCCGCGACGCAAAAGCGGGACGACATTCCCCGTCGAAGTACGGGTGGGATTCGCCGAGATCAACGGCCAACCCTGCGCGCTGACCTTCGCTCGTGACATCACGCACCAGACCGCGGCCGAGGCCGCGATTCGCGAACGCGACGAGCGACTGCGTCAATTAGCAGAGAACGTCGATACGGTCTTCTGGGTCATCGACTGGATTGAGCAGCGCGTCGTGTATGTCAGCCCCGCGTATGAACGCATCTTTGGACGGTCGATGTCCGGGCTGTATGATTATCCGCTCGATTGGCTGGAGGCGGTGCACCCGAAGGACCGCGAGGAAACCGAGGATGCGTACTACCCGGCGGCCGTGTCGGGCTATGACGTCACCTTCCGCGTGATTCATCCGGGCGGTTCGATCCGCTGGCTGCATGGGCGCGGCTTTCCCATTCGCGACGAGCATGGGCGTGTCTATCGATTGGCGGGCATTACGGAGGATGTGACGGATCAGAGAACAGCGGAACAAGCATTGCGTGACAGCGAACGCCGCTTTCGGACACTCGCCAGCCTGGCCCCTGTCGGCATCTTCGAGCTGGATCCGAAGGGCTCGTGCCTGTACGTCAATGAGCGTTGGTGTCAGATGACCGGCCTCAGGGCGGACGAGGTCAGTGGCAGCAACCTAACGGCCGTCATTCATCCCGAAGATCAGGAGCGGATCACTGCGGAGTGGCGCGAAGCGCTGGAAACGAAAGGTGAGTACTCCGGTGAATTCCGGTTTAAGACACCAACGGGCCAGGTGACGTGGATGTTCGCGGTATCGTTGGCGTTGAAAGGAGACGATGGTCAGATCTCCGGCTATCTGGGAACGATTACCGACATTACCAAACTGAAGGACGCCGAGGCCGCTCTGCGCGCCAGCGAACTTCGCTATCGCCACCTGTACGACTACAGCCCGGCGATGTACTTCACGATTGACGCTGACGGTACGGTGTTGTCGGTCAATCAGGTCGGCGCACAACAACTCGGGTACACAGTCGATGAATTGCTCGGCCAGCCGGTGTTGAGCGTCTTTCATGAAGACGACCGTGATGAAGTGCAACGGCAGATGTCACAGTGCGCGTCGCGGCCGGACCAGATGTTCCGCTGGGAATTCCGCAAACGGAAAAAGGACGGTACGATCATCTGGGTTGAAGAAGCCGCACGCGCCGTCGACAATCCCGACGGGACGCGGGTGATTCTGATTTTGTGTGAGGATGTCACCACGCGGAAGGGGCTGTGAATCGGGATAATCGGGCCTGAAAAGCGCCGTAGGCGCGGTACAACGTAGCACCGGGCGTGGGGGCCTGTTGAAAAAGTGGTCGTCGTCGCCGTGATCGCGTATCGACGAGAAAATCTCTTGTAGAGGCGTACTGAGTACGCCCGGTCTTCGTGACAGTTACGCGCACAGGGCGTATTCAATACGCCCCGACGACAACACGCAAACGGAAATGCCGCAGCTTTTTCAACACGCCCGTGAGCCCGGTGCTACGTTGTGCCGCCGCTACGCGGCTTTCTCTGTCGTTACATAGCAGCTGATTCTTCTGACGCTGTAACCGCGTCCGGGGCGAAAAAAGCAGATCCCTTCCGCCCCGGGCAGACTCGGGATGACATCGTGAATCTTATGCCACTCTTCACCGTATGATTGGGCGAGTGTCTGCGCGTCTCACATCACCCGCAAAACTCGGCTACTGTGCCGACCATGCAGGGGCTGACACGTCCGGGGAACGCCGACCATAGGATGGCGGCGCCGGCGAGTCCGGTGCAGTGAGCGGGATAGAAGTGCGCAAGGTTCATCTTGCGGAGATCGGCAATGGTTTGGGTCATACGTTCATGGTTGGCGCGGGCAATGTGCATACCTCCCATGACCGCGAGGATCGGCTTGCCGTTGGTGAGTTCCTGAATGTACTGCAGCGTATTGACCACACCGGCGTGTGCACAGCCGAGCAACACCACACTCCCCTGCGGCGTGTCGATATATAGGGCTTGATCGTCGGCGAGTGGATCGATGTGGTCACACTCGCGATCTAAAAAGAAGTGTCCGCCGGTATCTTCGTAAGCCGTCTTGCGCGGGATTTCGCCGGTGACGAAAATCCCGTCGGCAATCTCCGTCGGCTTCTCGGTGTAGATCAATCGACTGACCTTTTGCCGGATGGCATCCTCATTGAAGTAGAGAATCCCGACCTCGCGTCCGGTGCCATCGTAGCGCGTGGCAAACTTGGGTTTGAACGCCATCGGGTGAGCGGCCAGTTGGGGACGTCCCGCCGCCCGAATCGCGGTCACCAGCCCACCCGTGTGATCGTAGTGGCCATGACTCAGCACAATGGTGTCGGTGTCTTCCAGGTCGATGTGCAGTTTGTGGGCGTTTCCCGAGAGTACGGCACCCTGGCCGGTATCAAACAGGATGTGATGTCCATTGGCCTCCACCCACAGGGCCAATCCGTTTTCTCCCAGCAGCATCCGACCCTGGGTGGTGTTGTCGACCACCGTCGTAATGCGGACCGAGGCATGTCCCGACCGGGTCATAAGCTTACCCCTTCTTGTGTGCCGCCGTGTCCTCCATGAACTTGCCGGTTCCCACGACCTTGCGCCGTCCCTCTTGCACCAGTTCTGATTCCAGGACAGTCAACTGCCGTCCATCTTGACTGATCCAGGCGCGGACCTGTGCGGGACAGTCCGTCCGCACCGGTTCTTTGAAGCGAATGTTGAGTTCGGCCGTCAGCGCTTCCCGCCCGTGCCCAAACAGGCAATGGACCATGGCGCTGTCCAGCAAGGTGGCAATGACGCCCCCGTGAAGTACGTTGTCATACCCTTGATACGTACGCGAACAGTGAAATTCAGTTGCAACCGACCCGTCGTCGGCCATGGCAAACTGAATATTGAAACCGTGGCTGTTGTCCGGGCTGCACACCACACAGTGGCAGTGCGCCCGCGACCGGGTGGCCTTCATGAGGTCAGATGGCGTGGTGTCGGCCGGCATCGATTCCCTCCTTGCCATGCAGCCCAAGGCTATCGCCGTAACCCGTTCCCTCGGGCGAAACGAAGAAACATTTGATCAACGATCACCGCAGACGTGGAGATCGGTGTTTTCATGTGCGGGTTGTCATGGGGCCTGGCGTACAGGTCCTGTTCATTATTGAACCCGCTTGTGGCCGGTGTCAAGACCAATCGCGAACACGGGGACGCGTTGAACAACCTCTCGAGGTGAGTGTCTCATCAGTTGTCGGGGGGGCGTATTGCATACGCCCTTCGCCACTCTTTCAACACACCCCCGGAACTGGATACTGGACTTGGCAATGCGCCGGAGTTATGGTATGACATTACACTCTACAACTGCACCCTTGGGGGGACAGTGCAATTTTGACTCACGCGGTTGCGCAGGTCGACGTAAGTGAGAAATTGCGTTGCCAAAAGGTAATGAACCATAGCGAGGAGAAACCGAATGCCTGAAGACAAGAAGAAGAAAATCGCCAAGGAGC
>WJJR01000280.1 GCA_014729565.1 Candidatus Zixiibacteriota bacterium
CTCGAGTAACACCAGGCTTTTCACACTGTCGGGATTTGTGATGGCCGCCAGCAGGCACACAAATGCACCCCACGAATGCCCGACCAGATGCGCTGGATGTGCATTGACCGCTTGTTGGAATGACTTCAGATCATTCACATGCGGCATCATCTGATCATCAACACCATCAGGGATCTCGTCATTGGGACGCGCATACCGTCGGCTGTACGCAATCACGCGATGCGCATCGCTGAGCGACGGTATCTGCTCCGACCACGTACGGATATCCGATGCCGTGCCATGCACCAGAATCACCGGATCGCCCTGGCCGGATTCGTGATACGCCAACCGCGTCCCGTCGACCGACGCGTGTTGTAGACTGTCGAAAGTTAGATCTGTCATACCCTGATGCTAGGAATTGATCGCGTCCGCATCAAGGGGGTGGCCGTGGGGATTATCCTGAAACTTTCCGTGCCAATAGTGAGAAGGTCAGCGGCACCTTGCCCCGATATTCATCCTTCCAGTTCGGCATCGACGGCCAGTAATCCTCGGGATGTTCACCGAGGTGCTCGATCCGCAATCCCGTGTTGGCGACCGCATTGACAATCGCCGCGAGTGTCCACAAGCGCTCATACTTGCGCGTCTGCTGATCGATCGGAATGAAGTTGCCGACATACGATCCCGGCCAGCCCTGAGACGATTCAGAGTGCGTGAAGTAATCGATGTCGAAGTACACCGGCTTATCGGCATCAGGATCGAGCAACCACACAAACGGGTGATCATCGAGTACATGAAACACACCGCCCGGCTTCAGCAGACGATGAACAACCGCTGCCCACGCATCGAGATCATGCAGCCAACACATCGCGCCACGCCCGGTGTACACCAGATCGGCAGTACCGTCGAGTTCGGCGGGTGTGTCGAGAACATCGCAGGCATGCCAGGTGGCGGCAACGCCCAGCGCTTCCGATGTCGCGCGTGCGTTCGCAATGTGTTCGTCGGAGATGTCGATCCCCACGACGTGTTTTACCCCCTCGTTGAGCAGCGACAGCGTATCCCGCCCCGACGCGCACATAAGATGAATCGCCGTATCACACCAAGTCGACAGATCGCCCAGGTTCTGCTTCTCAATCGGGTGCATGTTGCTCTTCCCGGCTTTCAGAAAGGCGACACGCTCGTCCAGATCTTTCCGGTAGGAATGCACCGCGACCTCGTTCCACGCCCCGCGATTGCCGGTGTGACGGCGCTTGACGTCATCAGAGTCCGCGGCCGGCGCCTCGTGCCTGAAGGTCAAATCATTGAGTACACGGTCGTCAGATGGTTGATCATTCATTGGCATCTCCGTCGAATGTCGCCTCCATCGATGGCACGATGGTATTACGCGGACGACACGAAGTCCATTCCTGATACGCGCTTATCGCAATTTGCCGTGTAGAGCTGACGTGCCCCGTTCGACTGATCGGACATTGAAAGTCCAACTTTCCGGGATCAAAATACGAAAGGATTTGTACGAGAGGATGTTCAACGGTACCTTCATCCGTCCCAGAGCACTTCACACAGGAGGAACGTGATTTCAATGCCATCGGGCACCGACACTGACAACATTGACCGCCGTGCCTTGCGCCAGGCAATGAAAAGCCACCAGAATCCAGATCCCAAGCGCAGCATCTGGCAACTGATCAACACGATCATCCCGTACGTTGGCCTCTGGGTGCTGACCTACTACGCGGTCGGGTACTCGGTTTGGCTGGCGGCGCCGCTGATTGTCCTCCTGGCCGGTTTCCAGATTCGCCTGTTTATCATCTTTCACGATTGCGGCCATTCATCGTTCTTCCGGTCACAGCGAGCCAATGATTTTTGGGGCGTCGTGACCGGCGTTCTCACATTCACGCCCTATCATTTCTGGCGGATGCAACATGCGCGTCATCATGCAACATCGGGCAACCTCGACGAACGCGGCGATGGCGATATCTGGATGATGACGGTCGACGAGTACGTGCGCGCGCCGTGGATGCAACGGCTCCGCTACCGGCTCTATCGCAATCCGTTTGTGATGCTGTTGTTGGGGCCGCTCTTTCTGACACTGGTCAGTAACCGTCTGACGGATGGTGCCGAGAACCGTCGCGAACGGCGCAGCATCTACTGGACCAATCTGGGCATCCTGGCCGTGGTGGTCTCGGCCTGCTGGTTGATCGGGTGGCAGGAATACATGATAATCCAATTCTCCTCGATGCTGCTCGCACAGGCCGCCGGTGTGTGGCTGTTCTATGTGCAGCACCAATTCGAGGGCGTGTACTGGGCGCGTGGCGGCGAATGGGACTTCGTTACGGCCTCTCTGCTTGGTGGATCGTTCTATGATCTGCCCCGCGTCCTCCGTTGGTTCACCGGCAGTATCGGCTACCACCACATTCACCATTTGAATCCGAAGATTCCGAATTACAATCTGGCCCGTTGCCATGAGGACAGCGCCGTTTTCCGCGTCAGCAAACGCACTGGGGTCCTCGCCAGCTTGAAAGCACTGCGATATCGACTGTGGGATGAGGACAATGCTCGTCTGATCAGCTTTGGTGAATACCGGCGCACAATGGCGAAGAAGCGGGATTCACGGCCGGTAACTTCATCGTAGCAGTTACTCAGAGTGACTTGCATAATTCCTGTCCGATTCCGCGATCCGGCCAGAACGATCTACCTTCACCCCGACCCCGCTGAAAGGGGCGGGGAGAAGGGGCAGAACGCAGGGGCGCACACTTCGGCTCCGCTCAGTGCAGGCGGCAGTGCGCCCGCCCGTCGCAATGACTTCAATCGGACTCCAATTCTGACAATCGATATAGCAACAACCAACCTCGGAATGGACGGTCAATGAAATTCATCCCGTCTAACCTTCCGGCTTGCGTTAAAGCGCCCCAATTATTAAATTATTAGGTGTACGGTGAGGGAGGAATCTCATGACACCAAATCGCATATCTAAGTTTTTATGGCTGTGCATGTTAGCTGTCCTTTGCCTGGCCGCAGTCGGATGCTCTGACCAGAGGTCAGTGGATGACTATTTGGCCGCGGTCGAGGCCATTGGCGAACCGGATTTCGACGCCTCGAAGAAAGAGCAGCCCGGTTATATGGACAGCTACAGACGCGAACAACACGAACTGTATCGTCAGAGAGCCGCATTGTTGCTTGAAGCATGTCGCAAGCACCCCGATGACGAACGCGTCCCCGACC
>WJJR01000281.1 GCA_014729565.1 Candidatus Zixiibacteriota bacterium
GGCCAGTTCGACTCCGCTCACTGCAAGCGTCTCGGCCAAGCGGCACGGGCACTTCGGTTGACTCAGTGTAAACGAGGCGCCCGTACTACATCGCGTGTTCAATCGGAAGATAGTTCTGACAATCGCTCTAATGAGTGGTCCGAGCAGACTCGAAGGCTATCGGCTATTGCTGCCATACGCTCGTTTATCCCTTTCATTTCAAGGCAATCCGCTTCCGTTGGACACTTGTCCTTTCGGTTCATGCTCGTTCTCTGTAATATCAGGAGACAGCACGACTCGTTTGTCGATCCCGGCTTCGCCCATTCAGTGCACAGACGATCGGATGAGAATTGACCGAATGATGGAGGGACTCTGAAACCCAGACGACACCGGAAAGGACAAGAGCAGACCTACCAGGCCAAAGCCATCGAGATGGCGCGGTCGTTTTGGAAGAAGCAGCAACAGCGTGCGGTTGAACAGCGTGAGCGAATCCGTGGCCTGCAGATCATCCCGAAGGCCAGTTTTTATGATGATTCGCACGGACACGTGCCGGGGGAGAACAACTGGCGGAAGTTCGGCTTTGATTTGCATCCGCAAGTGGCGCTCATCGCCGGCGCATTGATTCTGCTGTTTATCGGAGCAACGCTCCTGTATCAAAAGCAGACTGATATTCTGTTCCGCAGTCTTCTGGAAAACATCGGTGATACCTTCGGCTGGTTCTACATCCTGTCGGCCAATTTCTTCGTCATCGTGATGGTTGTGCTGGCCGCCGGCAGACTGGGCAGCATCAAGATCGGCGGTCCGGATGCGTTGCCCGAATTCAGCACCTTCAGTTGGTACGCCATGCTGATCAGCGCCGGCATGGGGATCGGCCTGATGTTCTGGAGCGTTGCCGAACCGGTCTTTCACTACGCCGAACCGTCGCCGATGTTCGACATCGCACCGCAATCACCGCAGGCCGCACAAAGCGCACTCGGTGTGACCTACTTCCACTGGGGATTGCATCCGTGGGCGATCTATGCGCTGGTGGGACTGTCGTTGGCCTTCTTCGCGTACAATCGCGGTTTGCCGCTGACCATCCGTTCGATCTTCTATCCGTTATTGGGCGACCGCATCTATGGATTCTGGGGCAATCTTATTGATGTGCTCTCGGTGTTAGCGACGCTGTTCGGCCTGGCGACGTCGCTCGGCTTTGGTGTCACGCAGGTATCATCAGGACTGAACTACCTGTTCGGTTTCCCCACCGAGACCGGCTATGCGGTTCTGCTGATCGGTATCATTACGCTGTTCGCGACACTCTCGGTTGTCGCCGGGCTCGACAATGGCGTCCGACGACTCAGCACGGCCAACATGAACATGGCGGCGTTTTTCATGCTGTTCCTGTTAGCTGTTGGTCCGACCATCTATATCTTCAAGGCGTTTACGCAGAACATCGGATTCTATCTGCAAAACCTCCCTCAATTGAGTTTCTGGGTGGAAACCTATCACGGCGCCAGCGGGAGTAACTGGCAGAACCCGTGGACAATATTCTATTGGGGCTGGTGGATTTCCTGGTCACCGTTTGTCGGCATGTTCATCGCCCGCGTATCGAAAGGCCGCACCGTGCGCGAGTTCATTCTGGGTGTGATGATCCTGCCGACGTTGTTGTCGTTTTTCTGGATGTCGACGATGGGTGGTTCGGCGATCTGGTTGCAGACCGTGGGGGCTGCCGATATCGCGTCCGCGGTTACCTCGGATGTGGCCAGTGCGCTCTTTGTGATGCTCGAATCGTTTCCGTTGTCCAGCATTACATCGGTCGTGGGGATTCTGCTGGTGATCATCTTCTTCGTGACATCGTCGGATTCCGGCTCACTGGTGGTCGATCACCTCACGTCCGGCGGTAAACTCGATTCACCGCTCGGTCAACGTGTCTTCTGGGCGGTGATGGAGGGACTCTGCGCCGCCGCGCTTCTTGTCGGGGGAGGGTTGACGGCTTTGCAAAGTGCAGCCATTGCCGCCGGTCTGCCGTTTACGCTCGTGCTGTTAGTGATGACCTACAGTCTCTACCGCGGACTCAAAGAGGAACACTATCACGCGTCGATCATCAAGAAGCTCGACCCGGATGTGCAGAAGTATGAGATCCCGATGGATTAAGAATCGGTCCGTTTATCTGTACTCTGTGTGCGCGCAACGACTCATCCTGCATATTTCGACAGATAGTCAACCACACCCGTCGCGGTGGGTGTGATGGCTGCTTCGCCATTTTTCCAGTTCGCCGGGCAAACCTGGCCATACTCATCATAGAAGCGCAGGGCGTCAAGTGTGCGTAGGGCCTCGTCGACACTGCGGCCAATCGGGTCATCGTTGATGAGCGCATGACGGACCACGCCGTTGCGATCCAGCAGGAACAAACCGCGTAGCGCCACCCGGTTGTTGACCAGTACGCCGTACGACTCCGCGATCTCATGTGAGAGATCGGAGACCAGTGGGAAACGAATCGATCCGATGCCACCATCGGTCACCGGCGTACGCCGCCACGCCGCATGGGTGTGAACCGAATCAACCGAAATCCCGATGATTGTGCAATCACGCGACTCGAAGTCATCGATGCGCTTGTCAAACGCCAGAATTTCCGTCGGGCATACGAAGGTGAAATCCAACGGATAGAACAGCAGAATCGTGTAGCGGCCGCGCAGACTCTTCAGGCGAAAATCATCGACAATTTCGCCATCCGCCACAACCGCCGGTGCGACAAAATCAGGAGCCTCTTGAGTGACCAGAGATGACACAGGACAGTCCTTTAACAATAATGTGATAATGTCTCTCGGCACAACCACCTAATGTGCCGAGAGACGTTGCGTTGCGCGTTAGTTGTTCTGCGGATTCTCGGATTCGTCGACGCAGATCGTTTTCAGATCGGCTTCGGTCGGGTTGTTCAGCCGCTCGTACGCCGCGACAGGGCAGAGGTAGCTTGTGCCCGATTCACCCTTGATCCACTTCACGCCGATTTCGCGCTTGAAGGCAGCCAGTTCGTCAGTCATCGTTCGTCCTTTCTGTTTGGTTATGTGTTTGTGATGATTCGACATCTGCTCGAACCACCTCCATGTCCAATGATTCTGTCTGTCGAATGATATCGTTGAGCGCCGTCTCGGTGTATGTCCCTGGTTTCTTCAGTAGCAGCAAACCATCGCGATACACCATCAGGCAGGGTGTGTGCGTAATCTCAAAGAACTCCCCCAGTTTTTCATCGGTGGCCACGTTCATACGCGCAAACGTGTGATTGGGGTACCGGCCGGCAACCTCGGCAAAGACGGGATCGAAGAGCTTGCATCCGCCACATCCGGGCGCCCAGCACTCGATCACAACAATTGCTTGCTGGTCCACGACCTCTTTGAAGTTCCCGCGGTTCAACTCAATCATGTCAACCTCGATGCGCCGTTTGGAAAGGCACGCGCAGACGCTCCTCCCAAATCGGGCTTGAAACCTCAGGTGTGACTCCCGGGTTCCAAGATTTCACAACATGTTGACAAATCGACTCCGTGAGCGTTTACGGGAGGTGTCAATTTTCCCGATGAGGCAGGTTTACCCCGAAGACTTTCACCTGGATCAAACGACAGGGCAATAGGGATCGGATGTCCACATTTTCATTCCGGAGAATACGTTGTCAACAAATTCTCCGGTAACATCCCAACTCGCGCCGTGGTGATTCTCAAACGTGCTGGTTGTGTCCTTCCACTCGTCATCGCAGTCGTAGGTGATGTCGGCGATGAAGATCTCGGCCTTATTGAAATCGAATGTCAGCGCTGATGTCACCTGAGCGGTCCCGTCGTGGCCGTCGTCCCCGTGTGATTACCCGCGGAATAGCTGTTGACGGCAACGGCCACGAAGTCGTAGCCGGAATGGGCCAACTCCCGCAGTCCGGTCACGGAGACGTTGTTTCCCGCCCCGGTGAATTGCAGCGAGTTGTTCTTCAACGCCGGGACAGGGGGAGCCTATACCGATCGGGTGCGTCCATGCGACCGTCGCGAATTCCGCCCGCGTGGTCGTCTCGAGGTGTCACGTTCAGTTGGCGCCTCGACCTCCTGTTTGCGCTGGGAACGGACTGTCGCTTCCTTGTTCTGGGAACGGCCTGCCTGCAGCCGGCGTTTCCCGCCAAACGACCGTCCGGTGGTACGACGACTGCCACCACGATTCGAGGGAACACTCCGCTGCGTCACCGGCTTCATCCGCCGAATCGAATCAGCCATGTAATCAAAGCCATCCAACTGAACACGGGGAATGGATGTCGCCAGTGAGCGTTCGATCGTGCGGAAAGTCGCCTCTTCCTCCGCTGCGACGAACGTTAACGCATCACCCGTCATCTCGGCACGGGCCGTGCGGCCGACGCGGTGAATGTAACTCTCCGGGACATCAGGGACATCGAAGTTGACCACATGGGACAGGGCAGTCACGTCAATTCCACGAGCGGCGATGTCGGTGGCCACGAGGA
>WJJR01000282.1 GCA_014729565.1 Candidatus Zixiibacteriota bacterium
CAATGAGATCGTTGCGGTCGTCACCATTGAGGTCACCCGCCGTCAGACCGATCGGCTCCTCACCCGTTGGATAGGTTTCGGGCAGACCGAATGCACCTGTACCGTCGTTGATTAACACCGAGATACTGTCAGTAAACTGATTGGTAACGGCCAGATCGAGGAATGTGTCAGCATTGAGATGCGCAGCCACGATCGCCACCGCGAACTCGCCTGCCATATAGGAAACAGGATCCGCAAATGTCCCATCGCCATTGTTGATTAAGACTTGAACATTGGCGCCATCCCGGCGGAATGATGCGACCGCGATGTCCAAATCACCGTCCGAATCCAGATCGGCCGGCACCAGGGCGCCGGCGTCAGCAACACCCGGATAGTCCACCGATGCGGCAAATGTCCCATCGCCGTTGTTGGAATACACGGAGATGCTGTTGGCATGCAGATTCGCCACCAGCAGGTCGGGATACCCGTCGCCATCGACGTCCCCGGCTTCCATCGAATTGGCGCTTTGGCCGACCGTAAGACTCCCTGTTGAATCAAAGGTGCCGTCACCATTGTTCTGGAAGATCACAATTTCTCCGACGAAGTATAGAAGCACTGCGATGTCAGTGTAATCGTCGCCATCGTAGTCAGCAGCCGCAAGCCACTGGGGAAATCCCTGAGGCTCGTATTGGACAGCGTCGTCGAAACACACGCCACTCTGGGCATAAGCGGATGCGCCGAATTGAATTGGTAGGACAAACAGACTCACGGTAGCCGTAAAAACAGCGATGTATTTCATCACTGACCTCCGCCTTCAATGGCTCGAATACGTGTACACCGGGCTTGGATGGGCGACGCGGAGTCGCGTACCCTGCAATCCGCCAAGTTCATAAATTGATACGTTTTGGACTCAATCGCTCAAGGATTCATTCAGCCACGTGCGCCGCTCACGGGGTCAACGGTTCATGGTGGCGGCGAATGGTGTATCTATTCATTCGCCGAGACGGCTATTTCGCCCCCAGATTTTCAAGGTAAGCGAGAACACTTGCGGCTTGTTCTCCCCCTGCGCGAGCATGGTGAATGAGGGAGAGGCCGTGGGGGCCCGTGCAGTCGATCAGTGCAGGATGGCGTGTGAGGAACCCTCGCACGACGTCGTCCCACCCCAACATCGCCGCAGCGAATAGGTTGGGACGGGCGCCATGCTCCAGGAGAAACTCCGCAATCTCACGATTACCCACGTGTGAGGCCGCGCCGAGCCCGGATTCGTAGTCTCCGCCTCCCCAGTCCCAGGACGCGACGACCAATTGTGGCTCCTCGGCAACCATCTGCCGAACGCCATCGGCATCGAAGTGGCTGATGCGAACGAATTCCTGTACAGTTGTGCGCTTTATCTGTGGTCCCTTGTCACCGGCAAAGTCGATGTTCTTCCGTGCGATGCTGTCTTCGACGGCATCCTGAGCCAGACTGGCCGCTGGAAGCAGTGCGATGCTCCCGCTTACGATAGACAACTGGCGAATGAACTGACGGCGATTACGATTGACCGGGGTCATCGACTTGCTCCTTTGCTTAGGTTCGAGACGGACTCGGCGGGCAGACAGCCATGTGGCTGTGTACGGATAAGGCCTGTGTCAGTTTCACGTCATTGTCGCTCGCGAGGCCTTGTCCTCAATGCGATTATCTGTATCATGCTTGCATCAGTGCTTAAATACGAGCCAATCGCGGGGTCTTCAATGAACCAGATGAAACGGACCAACATCTCGTCGGGTGCACCATGGGAATCAATTGTCGGCTATTCACGTGCGGTTCGAGTTGGCCCCCACGTGTTCGTCACCGGTACAACGGCGATGAAAGATGGCAGGCTGGTGGGCACAGGGGATCCGTACGCGCAGGCCAAACAGGCGTTCGCCAATATCGAGGCTGCTCTCAAGCAGGCAGGGGGGGAGCTTTCTGATGTGGTCCGCACACGGATGTTCGTGACCAATATCAGGCATTGGGAGGCGATTGGTCGGGCTCATCACGACGTTTTCGGCGACATCATGCCGGCGACCACGATGGTCGAAGTCTCGCGGCTGATTATGCCGGAAATGATGGTGGAAATCGAGGCCGATGCAGTTATTATCGAATAGACTATATCTGCAACTGATAAGAGGTAGACATGAGGTGGCGTCCCATCATCCTGGTGGTATTGGTTTCACCGTTGCTGGTCGTCCCAGTGGGCAGCTCGGAGACGATTGAGCCGAAGCAATCGGAATTCTGGCCGTTGCCTTCACCCTCCGTCTTCGCAATTCCGTATTGGACATTTGAAGACCTGCCGATCCGTGGTTGGCGGGAGGCGCTTGAATTGTCGCCGGGACTGGTCGTCGATCGTCGTATGGGAGAATATCATCTCCGAGGCGGCATTTCCTCCGACCTCGATTTGACAATCAATGGCATTTCGATGCGTGATGAGTTCACGGGCCGGCTTCACATGGAAGTTCCCGATCCCACGATTGGGCGTTTTCAAGTCGGGTCGGGGCGACAGTGGCGGAGTCTCGATTCCAATCCCTCAACGGTTGCCATCGAGACACGCAAAGCATCCTATCGGGATGGGACCAACGTCGAAATTGAGGGTGTTACGGCTGAGCTTCAAAATGACGGTCAGGAATATGATGTCCTCAGCGCGCATCTGCACGGAACGACTGGACGTGGACCAAGTGTCCACTACAACGTAGCGGCAGAACGGCAGTGGCGAGGCGGCGACCACTGGAGCTGGCAGGGAATCATGGGATATGACGATGCCTCACGGTTCGTGACAAAGTTTGGAATTAACGGTGTCGACCGCGACGACCGGTGGCAACCGATGGCGTACTACTTCAATGCCGAACATGCACCACGGACGACACTTTCGGACCTCGCCATCTGGAATCAATCAGACTACGCGATCGACCCACAAACATCCATCCATCTTCAACTCGATTGGCATCGCACGGAGCGCAAGACCGGCGATGGTCTTCACTTCGACAACTTGTGGGGGTATGGCCGTCCGGATGGTCAGACGCGCTTTGACCGGAGCACTCTCTTCTGGTTGTGGGACGACTATCAGATCGACGAGAACGGGGAGCAGATCGTCACACCGTCTTACGACACGGTCCTCTCGGTGCCAATCTCTGACGACGGAAGTGTCAGACGCGACATTGCTTTTGTAATGAATGACGAGGGGCATGTCTGGAATGACTACCAGACCTATCAGTGGTCAGCAATTGGGGGAGAGGTGCAATTGCATCGAACCTTGAATGCGAAGTTCGCATCGGGGTTGCTGCTCAGCTATCGCCGGCACACCGTCCGGTCGTACCAGCACTTCTTCCCGGTGAATATCTACCGTGGATCACAAGGTGGATTTACCGATATCAACGCTTACGGCTACGACAATCCGGGTAATCCCGCAGACAGCGACGATCCGTTTACAGGTGTCAAGCATCCAAGCGACGCGGCGGCAGAACTGCGGGCGGCTTATGAGCGGGGGCAAGTGCGCGTCATTGGCAGGGCGCGTCTGAATCATTGGGACTACGATGCGTACGTGTTTCGCAATATGAATGACCCGCTGAATCCGGAACCCGGGATTGGAAGTCCGCAGCGACTCGATTTTGAGGATCTTAAAGAGGCGGAATCGTATACACGTATCTCACCCATGCTATCCGCAGTTCTCGAAGCGAGTCAGCATACGACACTGTATGTGTCGGCGTCACAGACGTACCGCCGTCCTGACTTCCGGGATCTGTACATGAGTTTTACGTTCGCTGAGTACAAATTGGGCGTGGGGGGTTATGAGGTCCAATTTGCTAACGCCGAGCTCGAACCCCGTGTAATCAAAGAGTACGAGGCAGGACTCTCTCAGCAGTTACACCGGTCGATTGGGGTCGCAGTCACGGGCTTTTACAAGGACATGTTTCACCTTGCCGGTGACGAGAGAATCCCAACCATGATGGGTCCGTATCTCACACTGAAATCGAACAGAAGTGCGATTGCTCGCGGCGTGGAATTCAGGGGATTGTTTGAACCAACAGAGGCGTCAAATTGGCCAATAAGCCTCTCGCTGCTGGCTACTCACTCCATCCAACAAGTGCGGGGTAACACCTTCCCGTCCCATCGATTTCGATACGGCCCGTTATCCTATGACCTTCGTCATCGCTTTGTTGGAATCCTCAACTTACGTAACACCCGCACTCCCTCTTCGGGACGCATCTCCCCATTTCACCGGTGGGCCGCCTCACTGGTGTTCACCGCCGAGAGCGGCCTGCCGTACACGCCGTATCGGCCGTACAATGAAGTGTCTTTGGGCGATCCCTTGGGCGTTCCATCCGGGCCAGTGAATTCAGAGTCCATGCCGGCCTACTATCGCCTCGGCCTCAAACTCGGTACTGACTTTCGTTGGCAGAACCGCACACTGAATCTGTATCTCTGGGTACTCAACCTCTTCGATCGCGATAACGCCATCGATGTCTATTCGGGTACGGGTGAGCCGGACAACACCGATTGGCTGGAAACACCTGAGGGACGAGAATTCGCCCAAGATCTGAATCACCCGACTGACAACTCCGGGCTCACGGGTGAGGAGAAATTCCGGCTGCGAGAGAATGATCCCGCCAACTTCGGCATCTCACGCCAAATTCGGTTCGGCGCTCGATTGATGTTTTGAGAGTGCGATACGCCAGGGTCAGTGGCCGAGGCCCGGACTATTACTCGGTCGACATCGGCACCGTCGAGCGGTCGTCCAGTACCCGTCTCAGGGCTTCCGACAGACGTTCCATGCGGAATGGTTTGGCAAGGAGATCGGCCGCGCCGGCACTTTGAGCTGTCGTACGGAGTTCCGGCGAGGCATAGCTTGAAATCATCAAGGCGGGGACTTCGTCACCGCGATCACGCAGTTCACGAATCAATTCCAGACCGTCACCGTCACCGAGTACCAGATCGGTGATGATCGCATCGATCGAGCCGTCCAGCAGGCACTGCCGGGCCTCTTCGATGCTGGCCGCCGACATGGCATTGCAATTAAGCGAACTCACCATGGTCGTGACCAGGCTGAGCACCTCCCGGTTGTTCTCAACCACGAGCACCCGAGGGGTATGGGTCGCCTGAGTGTCCATCTATTAGTGTCATCGGATTCGGAGCGGCGTAACTGAATGCAGATTAATTGAAACGGCGCTCCGTAATCCGGAGCGCCGTCGGGGAGGAGGAGACGATTTGTCAGACAGGTGGGTCGATGTCACCTCTTTACAGGAGGCTTCTCAGTGCGCCATGTGCATCGGAGAAGGTCAGGGCGATAATCAGCGCCGACACGACGAGCAGGAGGAGCCAAATGGTCGTGCGATCGGCACGGCTCTCGTCGTCGTCATATCGGGTCGCGTAGCGTCGGGGATATCGATTCGTCATTGCCGTCCACGTCCTTTCGGTTACCGTCCGGGAAAGAGGTATCGCAAGGAACGTGCCGTGAAACTGAATCAAGTAATGGCCTATAAACTGTTGTCGTGGCTGTCGTTGTCGCGGGCACCTAATGTTCTTCTTTGCGGGGGTGGTGCTCGATTGGTCCAATTGTGCAGACGGCTGCGCAGCAATTGGAGCGGTTGGCAGAGAATATTCCCGATTGAAACGACGTAGCACGGGCGTTTCGCACCTGCACATGGCCGGGACGGCCATGCTACGGGCTCGTGAATTGAACTGTTCTTCTGACGATTGCTATCGCTCCGGGATAACGAAAACGGGCCCGCCAAAGTGGCGAGCCCGTCAGTTCTCTCATTCCTCGATTTTGCTTCGACGCTACTGCTGCTCTGCAAATGGATTGTAGAGGAAGATCTGCATTGACGGCCAATTGTGAACTTCGGCCAAGTCGCTGCGACTCGTGCTGAGTG
>WJJR01000283.1 GCA_014729565.1 Candidatus Zixiibacteriota bacterium
CCATTTGGTACACTCGTGCGTTGTTCCGATCATTACAGGTACAGGGCCGGCTTGCACTGACCGGCCCGGAGTGATGAATTCGATGGACGCCCTTTAATGTGGAATGAACGTCGCCTGCTGTTGGTCACGGTTGGGATCCTGGCGCTGCTGCTGTTGCTCGGGGTCAACCTGGGGTACCGCGTGGCCTTCGGCGAACTGCAACGGTCGCTCGATGAGCAGTTGGGCGATCAGTTGGCCGGGATGGCCGAGGCGCTGGCCGATGGAATCGCGCCGGATGTTCGCCGCGGCATTGTCGGCGACGATTTCGACGTGAGTTCCTACCTGCGTGTCCACGATCTGCTCGAAACGTTCGCTGAAGGCAACCGGCTGGTGTCGGTCAATCTGCTCGATACCCTGTGGCAGGATCCGTTTGCCGACGGCACCGACTCGTTGACCCGCATGGTCAACTCGCTGTTGGATGAAGCGGGCCAATGGGCGGTGATGTCGGGACTCACCTGGGTCTCCCCGACATTCCAATGGGGCGATACCTACTATCGCAGTGCCGCCGCGCCGATTACGGCCGTTGACGGAGACCATACCATCGCCATCGTCCGCCTCGAAGTCGACGCCGGCTACTTCAGCACCATCCGTACACTCGACAACCTGGCGTGGTGGATTCACGGATCGTCGGCGGTGTTCGCGCTGCTGCTGGTGATCCTGTTCGCCTGGTATGCGAAGCGGTCGCGCGAGTGGGAGACGCGTCTGCTACACAACGAGAAACTGATTGGACTCGGACGGCTCGCGGCGACCATCGCACATGAGATTAAAAACCCGTTGGGCATCATCAAGGCGACCGCACAACGATTGGACAAAGTCGACGATCCGGATAAACGCGCAGAATTGATATCGTTCATTCCCGAAGAGACCGACCGTCTCAATCGGATTCTCGCGGGATACTTGCGCATTGCGTCACCCGATGAGCATCAGCCGCAACCGGTCGCCATCGACCGGCAGTTGCGCGAGTGGATGGAAAACGCCTATCGAAAAGATGAGCAGAACCGTGATCGGTGGTCATTGACGGTCACACCGACACCCCCCATTCTCGCCAATCCCGATGCGCCGCGACAAGTCCTGCTCAATCTGGTCAACAACGCATTCGATGTCACGCCGCCTGACGGATCAGTGAGAGTTGAATGGGGTGCTGTTGATCATGCGCGCGGCCGCTTGGTGATCGAAGATGCCGGTCCCGGAATACCGCGCAAGTTGCGTAAGCATGTCTTCGAACCCTTCTATACAACTAAAGCCAAAGGGAGCGGACTCGGATTGTACGCCGTCCAGGTAATGGTCGAACGTGACGGGGGCACCGTACGCATTGACGACACCGCCGCCGGTGGCGCGCGGTTCATTGTCGAGTGGCCGTTTGCACAAGCCACACAGACAGACAGTGGAGCATAGGAGATGGCTAAAATACTCATCGTCGATGACGAAGAACGGATCGGCTTTTTGTTATCGGAAACGTTGACCGACCTCGGGCATCGCGCATCACACGAAACCGACGGGCAACGTGCGCTCGATCTGATTCGCAGAAACGCCTACGATCTGGTGATCACCGATCTGCGCATGGAGCCGGTCGACGGGATGCAGATTGTGCGCGAGATCGCGTCGATCGATGGCACCGACGTTGTGGTGTTGACCGCGCACGGCTCGACAGCGTCGGCGGTGCAGGCGATGCGCGCGGGCGCAATCGACTACCTGCAGAAGCCGCTCGATTTGGATGAGATGTCGCTGTGGGTGGCGCGATGGATGGAGGGACGCAAACTCGAAGCCCGCGCCGAGCAATTGACCGCGGACCTCGCCGCAGTCACCGATGATGACTTCATCGGCCGATCGAAAGCGGTGAAGGACTTACGACTGTTGATTGCCCGTGTGGCAGTCACCGACGCGACGGTTCTAATTACCGGTGAGTCAGGGACAGGAAAGGAGTTGGTGGCGCGGGCGATCCACAAGGAATCGAAGCGGTCCGACAAGCCGTTTGTCGCCACCAATTGCGCCGCACTCACCGAGACACTGTTGGAAAGTGAGCTGTTTGGGCACGAGAAGGGCGCATTCACCGGAGCGTACAAGCAACGTATCGGCCGATTCGAACTGGCTGAAGGCGGTACGCTCTTTCTCGACGAAATCGGCGAAATCTCCGGCGGCTTCCAGGCCAAACTGCTGCGTGCGCTGGAACAGAGTGAAATTGTTCGTGTCGGGTCCGCCGAGCCGGTCACCGTCGATGTACGCGTGATCGCCGCCACCAACAAGCGTCTGGAAGATGAAGTCAACAACGGACGATTCCGTGAGGATCTCTTCTTCCGTTTGAACGTCTTCCCGATCACCGTGCCGCCACTGCGTGACCGTACGGATGATATCCCGCTACTGGCGAAGCACTTCCTCAACAAACTTCGTTATGATACTCCCGAGTTATCCCGGGACGTAGTGGCCGCACTGTGCAACTATCACTGGCCGGGCAACATTCGCGAATTGCGCAATATCCTCGAGCGCGCGACGATCCTCGCGGGCGGTGATCCGATCACACCCGAACACCTCGGCTTCATGCCGGGGCTGATTGCACGGACGTCGGAGACCACCCCGGCGCCGCCCACCTCCCCGGACGGATTGGAACAGATTGAGCGCCAGATGATCGAGAACGCCCTGCGCGCCAGCAACGGCAACAAGAGCGTCGCGGCCCGGCAGTTGAAAATCACACGGCGGGTCCTCTACACGAAGCTGAAGAAGTATGGGATTGAGGGGTGACGTCTGTTGTGTCGTCCCGATGGGGCTCTGTGGTTTATTGGATCCACGATTCACCGGGCTCACGCCCGGTGCTACGTTGTATCGCCGCTACGCGGCTTTGGTGGCACATCCTTATGGTTTAATGACTCCAGCAGCAAAGGCATGTGCGCTGTGCGATTCGTACCACCGACAGCCAACCGTACACACGACCCGCTCCCAGCCATTCCATCTTATCCGTCCGCGCACCCGCCGACCGGGACCGACCTCTGTCCGTGGGGCGGCGGGTACGCGGTCGGCAAGGCTGATGTGAATGGTGCGCGCATACCTTCGGGATAATCGCTGGTGGAGTGCAGCGTATAGCGCATCCGCCCTACGGGTGCGCGGGTCGTGCACCCGAATCCAGCGCCTTATCCCTCAAAAGTGTTTTGCAAACGCTCCCTTACGTCCGATCTTATAAGATAGAGGGAATAAATCCTCTCACCGCGGGTAAGGAGAGGTGATATGACGACCAGACGCCAACAACCGAAGCGCGGTACCGGCAGGCAACTGATCGTGTCCATCCTGTTGATTGCGGTCTTCCTGATATCGGCCGCAGCCACCGCCGATGCGCAATCCGTGAAAATCAAACGGTCGTTCTTTTCCGGCTGGAAATACTCCACCGACGGGGAAACGTTTCATAACGTCGGTTCGGGTGCCGACGATCTGATGACGGTGATGGGAGAGCATCGCGTCTGTGTGGCGGCCTTAAGCTCGTATCGGGCTCATTCGATTGCGGCGAAAATGACCGGTCTGACGAGCGCTGCACTGATCACGTTCCCGCTTGTGTCGGGTGTTATCACAGGTGAG
>WJJR01000284.1 GCA_014729565.1 Candidatus Zixiibacteriota bacterium
AGCTCAACCAAGTCTTCCTGAACATCCTCATCAACGCCAAGCAGGCGATCGAGGGCAAAGGGCACATCACGATCGCCACGAGCAGCGATAGTGGGTTCATACGCGTTCAGATAACCGACGATGGTCCGGGGATGTCGGAGGACACATTACGCCGCATTTTCGACCCCGGGTTCACGACCAAAGGCGTGGGTGTCGGCACCGGTCTGGGACTGTCGATCTGTTATCAGATCATTCAGGATCACCGTGGGACAATCGATGTCTCCAGCGAACCGGGTAAGGGAACCACCTTCACGATTTCCATCCCGACCAATCTGGATGAATCCATGTTTCCCAGGAACTATCCGTCGTAGGGGGACATACTGTAAACTTATCGTGAATCGTGAGCTTTGGCTCGAAGAGATGGATGATCGACTATGCGTAAACTGACTGCATTACTGATGAGCGTTACGCTAACGCTCAGTGCTGTATCCGCTTGGTCGCAGGACAACGAACCTGCAGAGGAGGAATCTGTCATGTCCGACTCGCCCATCCACGTCATCGCCCATCTGAAGGGTACACGTGACACCTGGCCCCATGACATGACCGACGAAGAAGATATCGTGATGACAGACCACTTCTATTATCTCCAAGGCCTGATGTTCGATCGCAAGGTTCTGCTCGCGGGGCCGTCGATGGAACTCAAAGCCGGAGTCGTGGTGTTGCAGGTCGATGATGAAGCGGAAGCACGTGCCATCATGGACAATGATCCATCGGTGCTGGCCGGACTTCACACATACGAACTCTACGATTTTCGCGCCTCACTGCTCTACGGACGCGACCGTCTCGCCTCGCAGGAGACCGACCGGCAACTGCGCAAACAGGCGGTGGTCGAGGCGCCACGGCAGGCAGTGTGGGATGCGTGGACCAAAGAAGATGTCCTGACAACATGGTTCGCGCCGTATGCCAATATTGAACTGCGTATCGGCGGTAAGTATGAAATCCTCTTCGGACCGCCCGACGCACCACGCAACACACGCGGGGGAGAGGGGTGCCGTGTGTTGAGCGTCCTGCCGCAGGAGATGATATCCTTCTCATGGAATGCGCCGCCATCGCTCGACGAAGCGCGCAAGTACCGCTCACGCATTGTGCTGCAATTTGCAGACGCACCGGGCGGCGGCACACAGGTGACACTGACCCAACTCGGATTCGGCCCCGAACCGATGTGGGACGACGTCTACAACTACTTCGACAAAGCCTGGAGTTCGGTCCTCACCGCCCTGCAAAAGCACTTCGCGGGTAACCAATGACCTTCAGTCACCAATGTCATCCCCCTGCATGTCAAGGGCGCCGTCCATACGACAATGTCATCCCCGCCCCCATGTCGGCGGAGCCGGCACGGGAGAGCGGGGATCCAGCGTCTTGAGTCCCGATACAGTCACGCCCGGGTGGCCGTGGTTACAAATCGCATCCACCCCTCACGGGATGTAGCTCAGGAGCACGGCGCGTCCGGACCCGTAACGATATTCCGGAACGGTTGTGCGCCGGGCTCCTGAGAACCGCGCTGACAATCGCTATAGCCGGTACCAGAAAACAAAAAGCCCGCTGTGAGCGGGCTTCCTGTTGGTGATCACCGCTGTCTGGGCCGCGAGGAAGAATCTCTTGTGTGGGCTCCATACGAGCCTGAAGATCGCTATTTCAGATACACGATCTTGCCTGAGATGACGTCTTCATTTCCTGCGCGATATCGATACAAATACACGCCGGTCGGTAGTGATTCGCCAGTGGCTGCATGGCCTGACCACGTCACGGAGTGTTGTCCCGCATCCCGGACGTCGTCGACAAGGCTTGTGACTCTGCGACCCAATACATCGTAAATATTGAGTTGCACGCGTGAGCGCTCGCTCACAGAGAATTGAAACGTTGTCGCTGCGTTAAATGGATTCGGGTAGTTGATCAGCTTCGCTTCAGTCGATCGGGACGTCGTGGTGAAGTCGGTGTTCTCGGACGATTGCGTCTCATCGTCCCGGCTGTGTTTGTCCGTTGTCTTGATGCCGTCACGAGGCTGATCGGACGGTGTGGATTTGGTCCACACAGTCGGTTCCTCGTCCGGCGATGGGTCGTCGACCGGGTCTTCGAATACAGGATCGTCGGGAGTATCACCGACGAATTCGTCCGGATCCTCAGTGGGGTCATCCACGTCGCTGATCTCGCCATCCTCATTCCATGCCTCGGGTCCTCCGAAGGGTAGGTCTGAGAATGTGCTGTCATTCAGTTCCGCGTCGTTGACCGGGTCGCCTTCGATGGTGATGATTGCCTTTTGGAACTGAGGCACGATCAGGTTGCCCATTCCACTCCGCCACGTGCCGGCAATGAAGGACAGGTGATTGCTGGGACAGGCGAGCCCGGTATCGATTTCGAATTGACCCTGGCTGAATCCTGCCGAAAACGCCAATGACATCATCGGCGCGCCGATCCCCGGCCTGCCATCATCACCGGCCGGAAGCTCTTGTCCCGCCGTGAATGCCCACAGTACGATGAGCACCGCGTCCGGGGATTCGAAAGTGAGTGGGCCAATCGATTCAAAACAGGGGATCGTTGACCGCCCCACTTGACCGCCAAATCCATCCAACGCCGTCCGGGATTGCATGAACGGATGCAGATAGTCCACGCCGTCGTACTCACCGTCGAGGAATCCGTTCAACCGGGAGTCGGCGTAGTTGAAGCGCCCGCCGATGTCTCTTGGAAAGGCACCCGAATCAATCTCGCGAATGACGAGGGGGAGGGTTATGTTCTTCAGCGGAAGTTCATTCTCAATGAAAATCCCCAGGCTGAATGTATCTCCCGGTGCGACCGTCCGCGATTCTACAGTCACGGAATAGCCGGCATTGGCCGCGAGTGGATAGTCGTCCAGAGATCTCACTCCTGCCATCATATCCTGTGCTTCCTGCACTCGGGTCGGCACTCCCGCCTGGGCAATCTGTCCCATGGCGAGAAGGCACACGAAGCCAATCACTACACTTGTCCGGTGCATATCCCCCTCCAGTCTCCGGATTACATCTCATCCGGAATATGTATGCCCCTCCGGCCAGCGAATCAGAGGGGACGTTGTTCGATGGTGTCGGCCAAGGGTGTTTGTCAAGGTGCGGTGGGAGCCGTCGGCAACCGGCCGGCAACTCGCACCCGTAATACCAATGTGTCGACTGACTATTCCATGAATGTACCCGAGACTGTGGCCAGGGCAGTCGAATGCGGTTTGTCAGGGTGTCCCTTGTTCGTCCCTGAGAGTGGCGTGGGGCTGAACCGAAACCTCAGTGACAGCAGTATAACTAGTTGATTCTAAAAGCGTTGCGATGTCCGTTTCGGAGCCGCTCCAAAGGCTGGCCACCTTGTCGAATTGCTCCTGTGCCTCGTCGCGCCAGCCGGATCGTTCGTATGCTACACCCAGCAGGTACTCGGCTTTGATTGCGGTCAGAATAAAGCTCGCCCGATAGTTGCAGTGATGTCGGACTACACGCTGAAGCAAGTCGACCGCCTTGCCCAACTCTCCCGCCTGCAGGTAGGTTGATGCCAATTCAAAACGGGCAAGATAGTCTTGTGTTTCCCCGGCAGCCTGGAATGAGGTAATGGCACGATTCCACTCGCCCTTAGCGCGATTGATCCAACCCTCCGCGTAG
>WJJR01000285.1 GCA_014729565.1 Candidatus Zixiibacteriota bacterium
GCTATAGACAGATAGAGTTAACCCTTCTCTTTGGGCGGCCAGTGTGACAGTGGAGCTTACGGGTCCGTCCGCTACGAGGATTGCGGGGCACCCCCCGTTAGCTTGGTCCTGGAGGGCACGTTCGACTCTGGCAGCCTCTGCTGCACAAGGAGGACAAGTCCCATCCAAGAAGACCAACAAGCCGCCGGATGGCAGCAATTCGGAGATGTATGCAGCTTTTGAACGGTCTTGTGACCAGACAGGAAAGTCCGGGAACTGTTCACCCACGACTAATCCTTGTGAATGCAGCCGCAAGTTTGCTGTCGCCTTGGCTTCTACTTCGCGCACTCGGTTGTCCGCTATCCTGCCACCAATCACGGCTCCCGCGATTGCCCCGATTAGAGCGACAAGTAGAATCACAGTGGCCCCAGCCTTTCTCGACATGAAGAGACCCATTTCGCTGAAATACCTCCTTCGGCAACAGACGGCCCGCAAAGACGGGACCAACTCGTCTCAACAGCATCAAACTCGACGGTTCTGTAGGAGTCTTTCAGTGCCAGCCATGGTGCGCCGTCGGCGGCTGGCACGGGTCATTGTCGATGTGTAAGTGTGCTGGCCCGATCTCTCAGAAACTACCTGAGAGATCGTCTATCGTCGGTATGATAGCGCCGGCGGGGGGGGACTTTGTCAAGAACTCAAAAGCGTTATAGCGCACCCGCCCCGCCAGGTGAGCGATAGACTTTGTCACACTCTATTCTTACCATCGCTGCGATTTGGCTTTATGGAGTGCTGTGATGTCGAGCCGAACCACCAAAGAACGATGGGCCGATTTGGGGCTGTTCTATGCCGCGTTGGTGTGGGGTGCGACGTTTTTTCTCGTCAAAGATGCGCTCGATGCGGTCGATCCGATTGTGCTGGTCGCCTACCGGTTTCTCAGCGCTGGATTGATCCTGCTGGGCGTGTTGCTCATCCAGCGTAAGCCCGTGTTTCGTGAGTTCGGCAAAGGGGTGTGGCTGGCGGTCATCCTCTGGCTGCTCTATGTCCCGCAAACCGTCGGGCTCGGAATCACGACGGCATCGAACTCGGGATTCATCACCGGCTTGTTCGTGGCGTTCGTGCCGATCTTCCTGGCGACGATCTTCCGCCGCCAGCCGACGGTGATGGAGTGGATCGCCTCGGGCGTGTCACTGGCCGGACTCTGGGTGCTGACCGGCGGCATGACCGATGTCAACACCGGTGATCTGCTGACGATCCTGTCGGCGGTGGCATACGCGCTGCACTTGCTCTATTCCGACCGCTACATGAAACAGGGGATGGATCCGTACATCCTGATCTGCCAGCAGTTCCTCGTCGTGGCAGCGATGAGCATTGCCACTGCACTCATTTGGGATCTCGACTTCCGTGTCCACACCCGGGCGGCGTTTTGGGTGATAGCGTTTTTGGCGCTGATCCCCACATTGTCGGCGTATGTGGTTCAACTGCTGGCACAGAAGATCGCGTCGCCACTGCGCGCGTCGTTGATCTTCGCGCTGGAACCGTTGTTTGCCGCCCTGTTCGCCTGGACAATGGGCGGCGAACCGTGGGTGCTGCGAGGCGCTGTTGGTGGTCTGATCATTTCGGCGGCGTTGATGATGTCGGGCCTGCCGACACCGGCGCTGCTGCGGCAATTGGTGGCGCGACGAATGCCATAGAGGTGTCCTGTTTCCCGTGACGCGGCGTTATATTCCGTGGCGGTGATCAGTGATCGACAGAAAAGAGGGGAATGATGAGAGCGATAGTTTGTCTCGTGACGATTGCGGTACTGGCGTTCTTGCCGTCCTTGGCATCGGCTCAACGCGGGATGGCGATCGACTACTTCGCAACCGCGGAGGATCCGTCGGAGACAATGGCAATGCTCTTCACTCGTGTGACGACGCGTGCGGAGTACGATGGACCGGCGATCACGCTGCGCAGCTCTCTGTACGTGCCCGGAGCGGTGGCGATGTCGAAAGTACAGGTGACAGGCGGCGGACTGCTCGGCGCGACGCGGGAAGAATACGATCACTACATCCTCTACAACCCGCGCATCATGGCGCTGGCCGACCGGGCTGGATTTAAAACGATTGCCCAGATGGCGATTCTGGCACGGGAGATCGGTCATCACCTACACTGCGAAACCAACACACGCTACCCGTCGAATGCGATTCGCCATTCGGCCAGGACATTCGATCCGGCAGCCGATGAATATGTCGGTTTCGTGCTGGCGCGCGTGAATGCGTCGATCTCGGAGGCGGTTGAAGCGCAGCGGTTTCTGTTGGTTCTGGCAGGGAGACCGGAGGCCGAGTCGATTGAACAACGGATCGATGCCGTCGTGGACGGCTGGGAACGGGGGCAAGGACCCGACCCCGAAACTCTGCGCGCCCGGCTGACGCACCGATTGGAGAATGACAGTCAGAGCATCCAATCGTGGTGGTAACGGATTGGTATCCACCCCTCGACGTTCATGATGGACATTCGATTAGCCACTGATGCTGATTACCCGGGGATTGCCGCTGTGCACAATGCCGCCGAACCGCCGGGCGCCATGCATGATACGGCCGACGGACTGCGTCATCTCGACGCCGGGATGAAGACCGACTATCGGTTGCGGCGGTATGTCGTTGAGGACAACGATGAGATCGTGGCGACCGCACGCTGCTCACTGATTCCCCAATGGTACAATCCGCAGCGGTTTACGTTCTACATTGCGGTGCATCCGGACAGGCAGGGCCACGGGTATGGCAGGGCGTTGTACAATCGCATTCGTGACGATATCGCGCCATCCGATCCGATCGCATTGCGCGCATTTTACGGTAGCGAGTTGCTGCGTTCGGAACGGTTTCTGCGCGATCGCGGATTCATCGAAGACATGCGGATGTGGGAATCGTGGATTGATATCGACACCTTCGATCCGTCGCCATACGAGCCGCTAATCGAAAGTGTTCGTCAATCCGGTATCCGTTTTCGAACATTTGCCGACATTCAGCAGGACTCCGGCTGGTTGCAGCGGCTCTACGATTTCATCGTGCACATTCAAGCCGACATGCCGTCGCCGGAAGCGTACACGCCGATGACGTTCGAGTTCTTTAAGAACATCGAGATCGGACGTCCGACCATTGTCCCGGAAGCGTATTTCATCGCCGTCGACGGGGACCGGTATGTTGGTGTCACCATCCTGCACAAGGACGATTCGGATCTCACTCGTATGAACACCGACGACACCGGCGTCCATCGCGCGTATCGCCGCCGTGGCATTGCCACCGCCCTCAAGGTGACGGGGCTGACCTGGGCCAAAGAGCACGGCATCAAGCGCGTGTACACAATGAACGAATCGACCAATCAGCCGATGCTGGCGCTAAACTTGAAGCTCGGCTTTCAGCAAATGCCGGCACGCGTGGGGATGATTCTGAACCTGACGTAGGGCA
>WJJR01000286.1 GCA_014729565.1 Candidatus Zixiibacteriota bacterium
CCCCAGTACACCGGTGTCGAAGTGACCGCGACATTGCTGCTCAAAGTCTATCGCTGGTGGGGGTATGCGCCCGAATTGCTTGCCCTCGGCGTGTCCGGCTATACGACATTTGCCGATTATCGCGTGCTGAAGGACCGAGAAGACGGCGTACGCATAACCCTCTCGCAACTCGCTCATTCAATCGATTTCAAGCGTCAGCCCTATCCGGCGTCGTTTCATCATGCTGCATCGTTTGTGAAGTGGCTGATCCGTAAACACGGAGTCCCGCAATTCCGCGAGTTGTACGGTAAGGCCACCGATCTGTCATTCGAACGAGCACTCTTTTCGGTGTATGGGCAGACGTTGGCGGAAATGGAAGATGAGTGGCTGGGATATCTCAGGCAGCGAGACTTTCGTCCCGGCGAGTATTATGACTACGCCAAGCGCGCGGCTGCCTACCATCGTTACCAGGATCACTACAATCTCCTGCAGCTCGCCGAAGAGGGCCATCACGATCCGCCGGTTTACATCTACCGATCACTGACATTAGCGGCGGCACAGTTGGGCAAGTGGGATTCGGCCGTGGATTATGCCTATCAATTGGCCGAACGCCAGCCGACCGAGACCAACGCGCTCAGTTTGCTGGCCGAAGTCCAATGGGCGGCCGGCGATCTCAGTGGGGCGCAATACCACCTGCTGCGGATTACCGAGATGGATGAGAACGACGCCCGTCCCTATATCACGTTGGGCGATATCCAACACGACCAGCGTCGCACCGACTCGGCGCGGGTGTTGTGGGAGACCGGGCTGACGAAGACCGAGGGGCGTGACCCCAGCGCGCTGGAATTGCTGCTGCGCCTCGGACGGTGGCAACGGGCCCATCGAGACCCGGATTCGGCGCGCGTTCTCTTCGATCAGGCGCTGGCGTTGGCGCAAAGCCTTGTCTCGAAGACACCCAGCGGCGCCAGGCCGTTTACCCGTCTCGGCGAGACCCTGATGGAAGTCGACAGTCTCACCCAGGCGCTGGCCTATCTCGAGACGGCGGCTTTTGTGGCCGATGCGCCTCAGGAATTGGGCCGGGCGCTGATTAACCTCGGACGATGCCATGATTTGGCCGGACGGCGGGAGTCGGCGATTACAGCCTATGAGGCGGTTTTTCAGATTCCGGCGACCTACTACCACCAGAAACTGGCCAAGCGCTACGTCAATGCGATCTATTCTCACTGATTCAAAGTCATCGAAATGGTCTAAACAGACGTAAGACCTCACGTGAACTTTCTCAACTCCGCCATACTCGCCGGGCTCGTCGCAGCGGTCGCACCGCTGCTGATCCACCTGCTGAACCGGCGCCGCGTTAAGACGATCGAGTTCCCGTCGATCATGTTCCTGCGCGATCTGCGCAAGACCCGCATGCGCCGCCTGCAGTTGCGTCGCTGGCTGCTCCTGGCGATCCGGACGCTGATGGTGATTCTGATCGTGATGGCGTTCGCGCGTCCGGCATTGAAGGGCGGTGTGTTTGCCGGATTGGGGTCACGCGCCCGGACGACTGCGGTGGTGGCGCTCGATCGATCGGCGTCAATGGCCCTTGAAACGGCCAATGGCTCGGCCTTTGAGCGTGCGCAGAATCGCGTCGATTCGATCTTCCAGTTGCTCGGCGAAGGCGATGATGCCATCGCGCTGCCGTTTACCAGCGAACCGCCGGTCGCATCGCAGGTCAGTTCAGATTTTGCCCGTCTCAATCGCCAGTTCGATGAGATGGAGGTGACCACCGGCAATTCCGACGCCAGTCAGGCTCTTAATGCGGCGATGACCAACCTGCGGGACGTCGATAATCTCAATCGCGAGATCTACTTGCTCTCCGATCTGAGACGCGGTGGCTTCACCGAGACGGTCGTTCCGGAAGCCCCCCCCGATGATGCCGCGGTGACCGTGTATGTGCTCGATGTCAGTGAGAAAGGCGGGTTCGATCTGGGCGTGGCCGACGTTGCGGTTGGGGATGAGCTGGTCCAGGTCGCGACACCGTTTGCCATTACCGCCGACGTCGTCAACTACACCGACCGTCCGGTCGACCGTCTGCTCGCCAGCCTGTTTGTTGATGGTCGCCGTGTTGCACAGGAAGAAACCGCGCTCGATGCCAACGGGCAGTCGACCGTGACGTTCCAGGCGACGGTCGAATCGGCGGGCATTCACTCGGGTTTCGTTGAAGTGTCGGCCGATGACAACGCACTGAACAACCGCCGCCATTTCGCGATCACCATTCCCGATGAAGTCAAGGTGCTGCTGGCATCGGATTATCCGTCCTCGCGGGCCGCATCGCGCCTCGCGCTGGCGCCGATCCCGCAAACACAGGGACGAATTCGCATCACCGAAGCGGATACCGATGATTTGCTCGGTGAGAATCTGTTCGAATATGACTGCGTCATCATCCCCGAATGGCGCACGCCCGACGCGGCTGTCGTGGACAATCTCTTGCGTTACATCCGAGCTGGTGGCGGCGCGTTCATTGCACCGTCGATCGATGCCGACACGACGGCGTGGAATTCTCTGATTGCGACACCTCACTTCGGTCTGCGCATGGGGGACAATCCGGGGATGCCCGATCCCGAACGGTATTTCCTTTGGGATGACATCGAATGGAATCATCCGATCTGGTCGGTCTATCGTGATGTGCGGCGCGAACGGTTCCCGGAAATCCGTTGGTTCTCGATTTATCGCACCGAGGGTGAGCCGACATCGCAGTCGATCGTCAACTTCTCCGGCGGACGGCAATCGATTTCAGAAGTGCGGATGGAGAGTGGCAAACTGCTGGTCCTGTGGTCCCCGTTGAATGCACCGTATTCCGATCTCACGCTACGGTCACCGTTTGTGCCGCTCATACATCGTATGGTCGAGTATTTGTCGACGGATTTGAGTGAACGCCGCAGCGACTATCTTGTCGGTGAGACCATCGAACGTGAAGCGGTCGTCTCGCTGGTGCCCGACGATGACGTGCAGTTGCTCACGCCGACCGGATTGATCGAGCGTCCGACGGTCGAATTCACCGGGCGCGGAGCGCGGATTCGTATCGGGTCGCGCCTGGAAACCGGCGTCTACACGCTGACACGCAACGACGAAGCGTTCGATGCGTTTTCCGTCAATGTCGATCCCGCCGAATTCGACATGGAGACGATCGATGCCGGCGAACTTGAGCGCCGCTGGGCCGGATACAACCTGGTGACGGTCGACCGCGATGACGGACTGGAGTCGATTGTTGGACAAACCCGGTACGGTACCGAAGTCCGCAGCGCCTTCCTCTGGATGGTGATGGGGCTTTTCCTTTTGGAAATGCTGATTGCCGGCGCACGTAAGCGTGAAATGCCGGTCGCCGAGTCGGAGCCTCAGCCCCACGCAGTGCCCTCCTGATCTGCCACTCATTGACTCACACCCGCTGTCGCTCTAATTTCCGCCAGCGCCTGCCGACGTATCGAACAGGCGATGTGAACGCTGTGAGTCGACAATGATCATTGCCTCGCTGCAGAAGGTGACCAAGTCGTATCCGTTGGGCGACGTGCTCCGTGGTGTCGACTGGGAGATCAAGTCGGGCGAGAAGATTGCCCTCTTGGGCAAGAACGGATCCGGCAAAACGACTCTATTGGGGATTCTCAGCGGCCGCTTGTTGCCCGATGACGGAGTGCGTACGACCGCGCGCGGCGCACGCATCGCCGAAATCTCGCAGATCCCAACGCGTGAGGCGGGACGAAAGCTGTACGACTATCTGCTCGATTCTCGCAGTGATATCCGGCAGCTCCACGCGGCAGTTGCCGAACTGGGAGAGGCCGTAGCGGCCAATCCCAATGATATCGATCTCCAGAACCGTCTCGGTGAGGCGCAGCAGAAACTCGAGCACGCCGGTGGCTACGACTTCGAACACCAGGTGGAGCTGGTTCTGACCGGACTCGGCTTTTCGAAATCACAATGGTCGCAGCAGTTGTCGACCTTTTCCGGTGGCGAGCGCACCCGTGTCGAACTGGCGCGCCTCTTGTTGACGCCCGCCGATCTGTGGTTACTCGACGAGCCGACCAACCATCTCGATATTCCTGCGGTGGAGTGGCTGGAAGGATACCTGGCCGATTCACCGGTGGCGTGTGTGCTGGTTTCGCACGATCGTGCGCTGCTCGAACGGTTCGCCGGACGTATCGTTGAAATGGTCGAGGGGACGGTCGAGTTTTACGACGGCGACTACCAGTATTACCGCACCGAACGGGAGGTGCGCTACGAGCGGCGGAAGAAGGCCTACGAAATGCAGCAGGCCGAAATCAAACGCATCGAGGAGTTCATCCAGAAGAACATCGCCGGACAGAAGACCAAACAGGCGCAGTCGCGACGGCTCGCGCTGTCAAAACTCGAGCGCGTCACAGCACCGACAAAGGACCGGCGTTCGATGGCATTGGGATTCGAAGCACAACGCAGCTCATATCGTGAAGTATTAAAAGTCCATGATCTCACGTTGCGTATTGCTGATCGCACACTGCTTGAGAATGTCTCATTCGAGTGCGAACGCGGCGATAAGATCGGCGTGATTGGGCCGAATGGCGCCGGGAAGTCGACGTTGCTGCTCGCGATCATCAAAGAGAACAGTGACTACGACGGCCGCATCCGCCTGGGTGAACGGGTCGAGATCGCCTACTTCGATCAACACTTGGAGATTCTCTCGGGGCACAGCACGGTGATCGAAGAGATCTGGGACGAGTATCCGCACTTCGATGCGGGTGACCTGCGTTCCTATCTGGCGCGCTTCCTGTTTACCGGCGAAGATGTATTCAAGCCGGTCAAGGCGCTCTCCGGCGGTGAGAAGAGCCGTCTGGCCCTGGCCAAACTGATGCTCACCAAAGCCAACCTGTTGATCATGGACGAGCCGACCAACCATCTCGATATCGGCGCGCGCGAAGTATTGGAAGAAGCGCTCGGTGCATTCGAGGGGACGGCGATTGTGGTCAGCCACGATCGGAAATTCCTCGATCACTTCACCACGAAGATTCTGTATGTCGCCGACCAGAATGCCTGGCTGAGCCTCGGCAACTACAACGATTGGGCGTACCGTCGTGCTCAGGCACAGGCCGAATCCGCGGAGGTCGAACAGAAGAAGGAGAAGACATCGCAAGCCGCGCAGGAGTGGCAGCAGCGCAAAGCGCTGCGCAGCGAAGCGCGACGCATCGAGCGGCGACGCAAAGAACTGGAAGACAACATCGCCGCGCTTGAACGGGACGTCCAGGACGTCGAGGTAGAGTTAGCGGACGAATCGTTGGCACGCGAATGGGAGAGGCTTGCGGAGTTGACAGACCGCCGCACCGCACTCTATGATAAGCTGGCTGATTTGTACGATGAACTGGACGCAGTTCCCGACGCGCCGACGGAATGAGAAATCAATGACCGGACACGAACCGTTACAGGCTACTCCCGAATCGTGCGATCTGTGCGGCCACACGATGATCGAATGGAATTGCGAGTTGATTTGCCAGAACTGCGGCTACCGCCGCGATTGCTCTGATCCGTAGGTAGTAGGAATTGTCGGAAGTCTTTTCCGTTTCCATTGGGGTGCCACGGGCCTTCAGGCCCGTGGTTCCGCATTCGCACGACCCCGGTTCACGGGCCTAAAGGCCCGTGGCACCCGAACGTCAGTGTGAATTAAGCCGAGTTCCGTCTCTTTCCAATCGGAACGGAATAATTACAATCGCTTTATCCGCCGGCCGATTCCGCATACCGTTGCAAAAGCGTCATCTTGCTGCACGCGGTGCTGTC
>WJJR01000287.1 GCA_014729565.1 Candidatus Zixiibacteriota bacterium
AAAGCGGGCGAATCGAGAAACCGACGTATCAGGAGGATACGTAATCGGTCAGACCATGTAAGTTGGAATATCGCGGTCGAGTCCGAAGACGTGTCGGGCATTCTGCGCCATTATGGCTTCAATCGCGCGACTGGACAGGCCAATCGAGTTGAGAATATCAAGCTGTTGCTGGAAGACGTCGTTGCGCCAGCCCCTCGGGAATGTCCCGGAATCCGTACCGAAGATGATGCGTGCCGGTCCGAAAATCTCCAGGGAGCGCTCGAAGACTTCCTGCAGTGACTCAAATTCGGACTGATCCAGAATCCAGCTATTCGACGATGAGGTGTCGAGGTAGATGTTGGGACACTGCACGGCCAGCCGGAGCAGCGAATGCAACATGCCGGCGCCGAAGCTGGGCACGATGAAATTCACCGACGGGAAGTCGGCTGCCACCTGGTGCAGATCGTGCGGGTCACAGTAGTGGGGGTCGTACAGATCGGGCAGATTCCACCATTTGCGCGGCGGAATGCGCAAATGCCCAAAATGAACATACACCGCCAGGTGGTAGCGGCGGGCGAGACGGTAGATCGGATACAGACGCTCCGAACTCGCCGAGAAGCGGTGCATCGATGGGTACAGAATGATCCCCCGGAAACCCCATTCGCGCGCCTTGTGCTCAATCAACTCTTCGGAGACCGCCAGAAACGGATTGACAGTCGCCATCCCGATAAACCGGTCGGGATAGACCCGCACGGCCTCCGCCACCGATGACCCGTCACCGGGCATGCTCGAAATCACCACCGCGCGCGAGACATTGTAACGGTCCATCTCGATGATCCAATGGTCGGCCAGCCGGACCGGATCGGTCGGGGGAACCGTGAATCCACAGGCCTGGGACCGCTCGATGATGAACGAGTCAACGTCTTTGTAGTCGGGGCGCTGCCGGGTGAGCAGACGGAAATAGTTGTACGATAAGAAATGACAGTGGGCGTCGATGATTTCCATAGGTGGCATAGGTCCGGTCTACCGCGTCAGTCCATTCTCCACAACGTTGTACGCCGACGCGGGGCGTCGGTGAGACAATCCAACAAAAAACCAGAAGGACAAATGATCCGCAAGGTGAATTTGTGCCGACCGTACGATTCTTCGCCGTTCTACGATACCGGCACCCAATAGCTGATTTTGACTGCCAGGAAATCTCTCCCAGCGGCACTGAATGTGTCGAACAGCAATCCGGGACGGACCAGGCGGCCCGGATCGTCGCTGCCCTCACGGTTCTGTTGCCAGACGAAAAAGAGGGTGGAGCCGGGCCGGAACTCCCAGCGGAGAACCACGTTGCTGCGGAACGACAGATAGCCGAAATCGGCATTGCGGAATGCAAACGTCTCATCCCCGTCGGTGACGCGGTAGCCGTCGTCAGTGGGCTCGATGGTGGTCCCCTCCTCAACACCGTACGTGCGAAGATCAGCGGTCCGCGCAGCGCGCAATTCACCGTGATCATAGTACCGTCCGCTGGCGGCGAACGGTTCCGCGTAGACTTCGAGGCTCAGATCCGGCGTAAAGAAGTAGTTCAGCCGGAGACGCGCTGCCAGTTCACTGCGTCGGATCCAGGAGAAGATGTACCGTTTACCGAAGGTCGCGTCGGGGCCACCGTCGAGCTGGGTGATGTATTGCCGCGAGAAGTTCGATTGCCCGTACTCCGGGGAGATCGAAAAGGACCACCGGTCGCCACGTGTGACAAAATCGCCTTCGAGACTGTAGTCCCAGCCCTTGCCCTCGTTGCGTGAGTAGTCGATCTCTGCCGACACACGTGTCGTGGCGGCGAAATTGCTGTTCACGCCCGCGCCGGTCCAGACACTGGCGTATTCGCGCATCAGTGGGCCACCGCGTGTCATGTTATCGGAGTATGCCGGCGCGTCTCCGCCGATCCACATGTACGTCGTCATATAGTTGTGCCAGGTGGCTTCGAGATTAAGGTTGAGATTGGTGTACTGACGCACACCGCCAAAATTGAAGCCGATGTCGTGGTGGAGTTCGGCACTGTATCGACGAAACAGTTTGCCGGGCTGGGTCTCGCGATATCGAATCCATCCCCAGCCGCTCAGATCATCAGCGGTGCTGAGTATCCCCATATCGTTGATCTCAAAGTCCGGTGTCTCTGCCGTGATCCCACCGCCCCAGAGCCAATGACGGCCGCTTTGGCGGTTGATGCGCAGGGATCCGACATAGCCGGTCATCGACGTTCGAGAAGGATCGATGTCAACATGCCCGGCATCCGGACGCTGGTAATAGCGGGCACTGGACTCCTGGGCTTCAAGAATGGCCGCCTGTTCGCCGCGAATGTGACTGAAGCCTGCGTAGCCGCGCAACTCGTACTGCCCGTTATTGAGTCGCCAATTCCAGTCTAATCCACCACTGTAAGCGTGACGTCGCAAGCTGGTGGACAGACGACCGCCGTCGAGATCTCGCCCGAGACCGGTTAGAATCAATCCCACCGTCGACGCATCATCACCCAGTTCTTGCTGAAGTCGCAGGACACCATAGGCGGCCGGAGGTTCGATTTCGTGTCGCTCTCGCGCCGTTACAATCGAATCGTGTGACGGCCCAACGGTGTCGATGTCGAATGTTGATGCGTACTCGCGAGCTGTCACTGCCAACAGGCCGCCGACCGACAGGCCGGATTGCAGCCGCCCGGTCAGCTTGGCTGCTGCCGGTATCGTGGTGGCGTTGGATGCGTCAGCGAAATCGGCGTCCACGTCGCCGTGTGGTTCAGCACCAATCCGTCGGGAGTAGTAATAGCTTGGGCCGAATGCTTCAAAGAGCTGGCTGCCCTCGACAAAGAATGGCCGACGTTCTTCGAAAAATGTCTCAAATGCCGACAGGTTAACTTCGGCCGGATCGGCTTCGACCTGTCCGAAATCGGGATTGATGGTCGCATCGAGGGTCAGGTTCGGACCGAGTCCCATCTTGAGGTCGCCCCCGATTTGCCCTTCGAATTCATCATCGAATGGATTCTGCGGATTACGATCCACGAATGTCGCGTCACCCGCCAGATAGGGGAGAAGCTCGATGCGGCTCGACGACGCAACATTGCTGATGCCGACCAGATTGCCAAAGTACGACGACCAGCCGGTCTCGTTACGGGGAACATACACCCAGAAGACGTCTTCGTTTTTCGCCGGGATCCACCGATTCCAGTTGATACCCCACACTTGTTCGGGCTCATCGCTGAAGCGCAACTGGGAAAACGGAATTCGCATCTCGGCCGACCATCCCAGGGAATCGACGTGAGCCTTCGCCTCCCAAACAACGTCAAACGAATAGTCGGTCTGGTGTTCGATATCCTCCGAATGATACCGGTCCATGCGGACACCCGAGGAGGTGACGCAGAAGTCATACGACGTACGTCGATCGCGATACGTGTCGAGTGAAAGAATGATCTGTTCCGCGCCACCCGGATCATCGCGTCGGTTGACGTGCTGACGAATGGCCTCCGGCTCATCGGTGAACATGCGGGCGCCCACATATATCGCATCGTCGTCGTAGGCGATCGCTACACGGGTGCTGTCGGACGGTTGCCCACCTTCGACCGGTTCTTTCTGTAGGAAATCAGACAGGAATTCAGCCTGCTCCCAGACAGCATCATCCAGTCGGCCATCAATTCGAGGCGATGCCACACCCTCGACTCGGATGGCGCGCATCTGTTTGCGCTCCTCGTCTGTCGGTGGCGCGGCCGACAGAGTCGCAGGCTTCATCAGTATGCACAAGAGTATGAGCAGAAGCAGGGCGTACGATTTTAGCGATGTGCGTTTCACAATATGTCAGCTCCCCTCTTGCTCAGTACGGTGCAGACATGCCGCTGCACTCGCGCTAACAAACGCAACCGAACATCGGAAAACCATCGCGCCAATGTCAACTATCTAACTAGTGTCTCAGAAGAAGAGCGACATCACAAAGCCGTTCAAGGAGGCAGCGGTTGGAAGTGATTCGCGACTCATTACAAGTGACTGTTTAAGCCACTGGTTTCCGTACAGATCAGACAGGAGTGATGGTGGCGAATGATATTCCACCATCGGTCGAGCATCCGTGAATCGAGCCTGTTGATCCCCGCGCGTGTGACACCGTCTGGGGGCGGTTGCAATTCGGCCATGTGATCGAAGATGCGCCCCCGCTGTTTGGAATCGACACGCTGCAGCAGGTGCCAGAGGGGTACCAGGTCACAGGTGCCGGCTTCGCCCAGAACACGGTCGAGTCCAGCGGTGCCGTGACGGGAGAGATCGTACGATTCGAGCGCCTGGCGAAAGCGATCGGGGGCACTTTCACAGAATGGCGTACCGGGTCCGGATTCCGGATATGCTTCACAAACCGCGCCGGCGGGCACAATCGATTCCTTGCTGCCCTCGCGCATCATCACGCGGCCCACATTGACCGACAGGCAAACGCGATCGTCCTCATTGATCGCGACCACGAATTCGCCATCGCGTTCCATCGCGACCGCCGAGGGCGTTTCAATGGAAACATCCTCCGGAGCCCACAACGCGGCATGAAGCATCCCTTCGGTCAATTGCAGACGCGGATGATCCATGTCCGTCGAGACGATCCTCAAACGCGAGCCCGGCTCGAGGAGCACCTCACCATAGCCGCCCAAATCAATTCGCAGACGCGAGGTTCCATCGGTGTCCAACCACTGGCCGTCGGACACAACTCGCGGTTCGACAATCGGCGTATGATCGGCCGTGGGTGTACCCAGCGCGGCTGACGCGGTCCACTGAATGGCGGTATCGAGGGACTGATCGCTCTGAAGCGTGAAGGTCAGGATGATTATGGCTGCCGCGGCCAGAGGGACGACAATCCAGGTTGTCGGCCGCTGCCATACAGGACGATGCGGCCGGCGGTAACGGAACTCGCCCAGCAGTTGCTCGAGCCGTTGCGTGTCCCTATCCGGATCGCCCGACTTGTCCCACAGATAGTCGTCGCGTGTCATGTCGACACCTCGATTCCCAATCGTTCTCTCAGCAATTTCATGCCCCGATGCAGATTCACACGCACCGATCCCGGTGTGAGGCCGGTACGCTCGGCGATTTCCGGGCCGGTCATGTCCTCCACGAGACGAAGAATGAGCGTCTCGCGGTAGGCCTCGGGGAGTGTTTCAATGACGTCAAGCACACGTTGCGCCTCGCCTCGTGGCGGATCATTGGAGGGGAGATGCTCGGGAAGCTCGTCCATCGTCCGCTTCCGACGGTGGTAGTCGGTAGCCCGATTACGAGCAATGGTTGCCAGCCACGGTCCAAAGGCAACGTCCTCACGCAGTGAATCCAGTCGTTTGAGGGCAGACAGGAAGACATCCTGCATCAGGTCATCGACTTCGGCGCGCGGCACCCGCGCCAGCAGAATACCGTGCACCATCGGCGCAAAGCGTTGATGAAGCTTCGCGAACGCCCGGCGGTTCCCGGCGCGCGCCTGAGCCACCACGGCGGCCTCCTGGGATTCCGCTGGTCCGTGTTCCTCTGTCATCCCCGCAAGGTCGCCGACTGCCACTCGTAAGGCAAAACTCAAATTCACCCTCGCCGTCGATCCAACAGTGCCATTGCATTACCAACAATTCACAGACAAGAGACGCGGGTCCTCATCGAGTGTTAACTGTCGAATTACGAGCGGACTTCGAGCCCGGGGATGGGTTAGGGGAAAGCCAACCAACAGACGACCGGCGGCGGTATGGGGAACATCCCACACACGGTTGCCCATTGTGAATTGAACCGGCTGGCCGGCAACGCCATGGACTTAAAGAAGTGCGTCTCCGCGTTACCGCAACTTCTATTAAGACAAGACGTTGCACGCGCAGATTGAAGATCGCCTGAAATGCCGAGTCGTGGCAGACCGATTGCTATAGAAAGCCCGACAGAGTGCCCAAGGCATGTAAAGGGAGCGATCAATGATGAAACGACTACACAAACGTCAATCCGGTGTGACTCTCATTGAGATGACCATTATCGCCGTATTGGCCAGTGTTCTGGCGGCCATGGCCGTGCCGCGCTGGCTGGAGTACATCCCCCAGATGCGGACGAAAGCCGCTGTGCGCGATGTGGTGTCAACATTGCGCGAGGCACGCTCGCTGGCCATTTCACGAAAGGTCCCGTATGGGGTGCGATTCGACTACGAGCAAGGCCAGTACGCCTTATTCAAGGATGCCGACAGCCCTGGTAATGAAATCTACAGTTCTGGTGATTCGGTCATCACCGATACACCCGTTGGAACTGATGTGTACATGCAATACACGACCTTCACGGATAATTCCGTATTCTTCAACCCGGACGGTTCGGCATCGATGTCCGGTACGGTCATGTTCGAATCGGTGAATTATCAGACGCAGTTGACTGTGGAGGTGTGGGCGGCGACGGGACGAGTGCGCATGGTCGACGGCTATAGTTTCATGGAGACACAAGGCTACTAACGCAGATCCTTTCAGAACCTCACCGCAGAATGGGCCGAACGCATAGCGCGTTCGGCCCATCCCTGTTTCTGACCAAATCACTGTTGGCTCAAACAAGACCGCGGGAGCGCCTCGCAGCGCTCCCGCGTCCGTCCGTCACAGCAGCAAGTCCCGGAGAAGGAGGAACCAGGATCATCGGCTTTCACACGCATGGAACCCAGAAGGCAAATCCGTGACCGAAAGTGAATCTGACAACACACTTTAATTAAGCCATCCTAACAGCCTGATACGTAGACGGTTCGGCCATCCAGCGCAACGTTTGTGAAGATGGTTGTGCCGTCGCTGGCTCAGTTGTCCAGCAGAATTGTGGTGGGGACACAATAGTGGTGAGGGGTCAGGACGACTCTGGAGCTGGGCGTCACCTTAACTGGCCGTGTCGCATAATATACATTATGTCATCTCCCCGAGCGGCTCAGACAACCTGCAAGGCAATATCGGCGAACAATGCCACCATGATCGGCACACTCAGGTTATCGTCGACTCGCCTCGTCACAGCCTCAACAACGGTCCCGATCAGTGCTCCGGGCAATGCGATACTGAGCGGCAGATTCGGAACCGCGATACCGCCGAGCGTTGCAGCTACGAGAAACGCCAGTGAGCCCTCGACCGTCCGGCCGTTGCGTATGCGATGACGCCCCCAGCGGCGTCCCACCAACGCTGCGGCTGTGTCACCGAGAATGATTGTGGCCATGCCCATGACCGCTGCTGGCAGCGAAAACAGCAGCGGGCACAGCCAGGCCGAGGCCAGGATATTCGTCGCCCCGGTAAACCCCGCCCGCTCCCTGGGACGTACGATCGGTGCGGTCCAGCGGATCCAGAATCGCTGGATTGACCAATTGCGAATCCGTGAGAGATCAATGAGCAGTGCCAGCAGAAACGCCGTGAAGCAGACAATCACGGCCACACGGTTGGAGACGATGTAATAACCGATTGGAATAGTCAGCGCAAACAGATGAAGCAGCTTGCGCCAGACTTCATTACGGTAGTCCAAATCGGTCACAGTGGGATCAGGTGCGACAGCCGAGGCCGATTCACGATCAGAGTGTGCAATCGACGAATCCGTCTCGGCCATTTAGCGAGCCTCGATGTCCACCGGTTCCGCATCGACAAACCACTGGTTCTGGGCTTCGTCAACGGATGGTAAGACAACCCGTTTGAGCAGATCGGTGCGGCGCTCAACCGTGTAGCGTTTCGCCGCGTCGTTCATCCACTCGGTTCGCATGGCCTCGTAGCGTTGATCGCGAATGCGATTGATGATCTGGCCGCGGGCTTCGCGCAGTGGTTTGGCCTGGGCAATGCGTTCGAGCATCACCACCCAGTATTCATTGTTCACGGCCAGCGGGCCGATGACTGATCCTTCGGTCACCGATGCGAGTCGATTCCACACCGCCGTCGGAAGATCGTCGGCTTTCACCCACTGCGAATGCACGTTCTGCAGTGCTGCTCCCTCACGCCAGCGCTGCGCGACAGCCCTGGCCGAGTCCGCGTGTTGGAATGTGCGGTGGGAAATGTAATGCCGCCGCTCCGGAGTGAGTTCCTTCAGGTGATTTCGGTAGTACTCGACGATCTCGGCGCTGTCCGGCGACAGATTCCGATCCAGTCCAACCTTAATTGCGTCCTTGACGTGTTGAGAGCGAAGCTGCTTCCGGGCGGCAACAACCTCCTGACGATCCAGATAGCCCCATTCGCGCAGTGCACTGTACAGGGACAGGCTGCGTAAGATCTTGTCGATGATCCCTCTTTTGTCTTCCACCGAGATGGTGCGACGGCTAACGTAGTCGGGGTCGTTGTTACGATAGTAGAAGTAGTCCGCCCCGCGTACCGTATCCGACCGATTGATCATCGCCAGTGGTGTGCCCATCGCGATGAGTGTGTCGGGACGTGCCAGGTTGTCCTCGAAGTACACAATCTCCGCGTTGTCCATCAGTGAGTCGACGAGGCGCTTGGCCAGCCCGCGGCCCTGTTCCCGGACCAGCCAATCCTGTATGGTCGATACGACCGTGGCATCGAACGGCGTTTCGCCGATTTCCCGCTCCCCCAGCACCTGCAGAATGACCCATGCATACGG
>WJJR01000288.1 GCA_014729565.1 Candidatus Zixiibacteriota bacterium
ACCCAGTAAAACGTGGTCTGGTGGAGTCCGCATCCGATTGGGAATGGTCGAATTACACTTGGTACCGAGGGCGTCGTGATGTTCCTTTGACGATTGACGACTATGTGTTTAATTGAATGAACAGTGAGTGGGTAGATTCCCACAGTAGAACTGTGGGGCACCGTGCGAATGCGAGCCGTACCCCACAAATTGTCCATAGCACAACGCCTCTGGTCTGCCTCCAAAGCCCGCGAGCATCCCAGCTTGCGGGTTTTGTCTTGAGTTAAAGCGTGCTCCCGAAGACGCGGCGTGGAGCGGTCATTGAGATATCCCCCTTGGAATTCACTGGGAAGGTGACCTATTCCAATACAATTCGCCCTCAGATAGCTCCTCCTGTCAATGGACGGTGACGATCGGGATTCCTTCCGGTTTACCGTATGGCTTGCCGTCACGTACTACCGTAACTACGTGTTTGTCAATTCGTTATGCGCAAACTGGCGGCGTCGTAATGCTGCCGGTGCGTCGAACTTAGTTTCAAGGAATTCGCGAAGGGTTCACAACGCGGCCATACTCGATTCGGATGGACACCCACAACTGTTCTCGCAGCATAGCCGTTCACGGCCATGCGCCACGGGCTGGGCGCCCGTGGTACGGTCTTCAGTGATTTGCATAAATTCTGTCGGAATCTCCGATCCGGCCGCACCGTTTTCCCCCCTCACCCCAGCCCTCTCCCCCTTCAGCGTGTCTCAGGGCAAGCCGCCGAAAAGCGCGGGGAGAGGGAGCAGAACGTAGAGCCGCACACTTCGGCTCCGCTCACTGCATAGGGATGTGCGCCCGCTCCCCGGCTACAACTTCAATCGAAACGCAACGCTGACAATCGCTATAACATACGCCGCCTTGGGCGGCTCGGCACTCCCAGGTTTTGCTCCAATTCTTGTCAATCAAATGAAAACTCCCCTGAATTTGTCTTTTTGTCAAAAACCCCTTAAACACGGTTGGACATCGTCGATAATCGCATAGATTGCAACGGCTGATGTGCGTATAACGCAAAGCATGCGGGGGGGAGAAGTCACGCATCAGCGACGTCATTTGTACTCATCTGTGAAAGGCCCACTTCAACCATGTCTTCTTCGACTGTTTCCAAGAAGCCCAAATCTGATTCGGATAAGAAGCCACGCGGTCATGTTGTCATCGACGTGGAGCGCTGCAAGGGGTGCGGGTTCTGTGCGGAATTCTGCCCCACGGGCGTTTTAAGCATGAGTAAAGGATTCAATCTGAAGGGCTATCATCCTCCGGTTGTCATCAATTCGTCGAAATGCTCGGGTTGCGATTTGTGCGGGATGTACTGTCCCGATTTCGCAATCTATGGCGTCAAAGACACACCTAAGAAGGCGTAATCATGCCATCCACAGACACTCCCCACGTACTCACCGGGGCGCACTTTATCGACGGTGACCATGCGGCGGCCGAGGGAGCACTGGCGGCGGGAGCGAATTTCGCCGCCGGGTACCCTATTACCCCGTCGACTGAAGTCGTCGAACGACTCGCGGCCCGGTTTCCCTCAACCGGCGGCGTGTTCATCCAAATGGAAGATGAACTGGCCGCCTCGATTGCCATCCAGGGAGCCGTGTGGGGCGGCGCCAAGGCAATCACCGTAACCTCCGGACCGGGATTCTCGCTGATGATGGAGCATCTCGGCTACGGGGTCATGACCGAAACGCCCTTTGTCCTGGTCAATGTCCAGCGCGGCGGACCGTCGACCGGACTGCCGACCATGCCGGCGCAGGCCGACATCATGCAGGCCAAATGGGGCAGCCATGGCGACTACGAAATCATCGCCCTGGCGCCGTCATCCCCGCAGGAATGCTTCGATTTCGCGATCAAGTGTTTCAACCTGTCGGAGAAGTACCGGGTACCGGTGCTGCTGATGATGGACGAATGCGTGGGGCACATGCTCGAACGCGTCGTCATCCCCGAGCCGGATGCAATCAACATTCATCCGCGTCACATGACCCAGAAGCCGTTTGGCGCCGAATACAAGCCGTACAGCACCGACGAATGCGGCAACGGTTGCATGATCCCGCCGATGACCAAGGTGGGCATGGGGCACTATCCGCATGTCACCGGCTTGACGCACGATGACCGCGGGTATCCCAGCATGACGGTCGCGGCACAGAACAACCTGATGCGGCGGCTGACCAACAAGATTAAACAGAACGTCGACGATATCATCATGATCGAGGAGACCGACACCGAGAACGCCGACGTGATCGTGATGTCGTACGGTATTTCCTCGCGTGTCTGCCATCCGGCAATTGTCCGTGCACGCAAAGAGGGGCTGCGTGTCGGATTTATTCGTTTGATTACGGTGTGGCCGTTTCCCGAACAGCGCATCCGTGAATTGGCCGAATCGGTCGAGGCATTTGTTGTCGTCGAAATGAATCTCGGACAGATGGTGCGTGAAGTGGAACGCTGCGCGTGTGGAAAGGCCTCCGTTCACCTGGTGGGGCACACCGGCGGCGGTGTGCACGATCCCGAAGACATCCTCGCAGCGATGCGGGAGGCAGTCGAATGAGCAACGATACCAATACAGACGTGCTGGTGGCCGAAACCGGCCTTGAAGAGGTTGTTGAAGCACATCCCACGATGGACTGGCTGCGCGAAGAACGCATGCCGCATATCTGGTGTCCCGGATGCGGTGTCGGGACATCGGTCAATTGCTTTACCCGGGCGGTGGAAGACTCGGGACTCAAGCGCGAGGATATCACAATCGTTTCGGGCATCGGCTGCACCGGACGTGTGGCCGGCTATCTGCGGCTCGATTCGTTTCACACCACCCACGGGCGCGCGATCGCGTTTGCCACGGGACTGAAACTCGCACACCCGAAGACAACCGTGGTGGTTTATTCGGGCGATGGTGATCTGTTCGCGATCGGCGGTAACCACTTCATCCACGCGGCGCGGCGCAATGTCGACATGACCGTGATTTGCGTAAACAACTTCAACTACGGCATGACCGGCGGCCAGCTCGCGCCGACCACACCGGAATTCTATGCGGCCTCGACAGCGCCCTACGGATCGACCGAGCTGCCGTTTAATCTGCCGTATCTCGCGCAATCGTGCGGGGCAGTGTATGTCGCACGGTGGACCGTTTTCCATGTACGTCAGCTTCAAAAGGCGATCAAAGAAGCTATCCTGAAGACGGGCTTTACATTTGTCGAGGTATTGTCACCGTGTCCAACGTTATTCGTCCGGCGCAATAAGCTCGGCGGCAGTTTGGCCGTGTTGCAGGATTACAAAGAACGCAGTGTGGTCAAGAATGGCCTCGATGCACGCGAGGTTGACTTGCTGCCCGATCAGCCGATCATCTGTGGCAAGTTTGTCGATACGGATCGCCAGAATTATATCAGAACAGCGGTTGAGCAAATGCAGCAAAAACTGGGTGACCGGTACCGGATACCGGACACATGGCAGGACGTGCTCTCATGAGTCGAATTGATATTAAGATTACAGGATTCGGCGGCCAGGGTGTGATCATGGCCGGCATGATCATCGGCAAGGCGGCGTCGATATACGACGAGCAGTTTGCAACGATGATCCAGTCGTTCGGACCCGAAGCGCGCGGCTCGGCCTGCTCCGCGCAGGTGATTTTGGATCGCGAACCGATCGCGTATCCGTATGTGAAAGCCCCGAAAATCCTGGTGACGATGAACCAGGATGCGTTCAAACTGTTCGCCGCACATCTGCCCGAGGACGGCATTCTGATCTACGAAGAAGACATCGTCGAGCCGAAGGGCGTCTCCCTGCCCCCCGAGCGCATGTTCGGCGTTCCCGCAACGCGCATCGCCGAAGAGGTCGGCCGCACGATTGTGCTCAACGTGGTGATGGTTGGTTTCTTCGCCGCCGTCACCGGTGCGCTGACACTCGAATCAGTCGAGAAAGCGGTGCGCGCCTCCATCCCCGCCGGTACTGAAGCGATGAATCTCGACGCGCTGTCGCGCGGGTATGAGTACGGGCAGAAAGTGCTCGCCGAACGCGGGCAGGCGGTGGAATCGATTAGCGT
>WJJR01000289.1 GCA_014729565.1 Candidatus Zixiibacteriota bacterium
ACATCTTCTCATCCAACCGCGGCAACATCACGGTGGATGGTGGATTTGCGTACCTGACCGGTGGTAACGCCCGTGCAATCAGCCAGTGGTTGCCTGATCTGAGTGCGGACATCTGGGTCAACAGTCCGTTCCCAGGAGCGACGGGTCCCGGTCTCGTCGGTGACGCCCGCTTTGGCGCAGCCGTTTACATCTCGGCGCTTGACATCGTGGTGATTGGCGATGAACTCGGCAATCTCTATGCGTTCAATGCGCTTGATGGAACGCTGTTCGCCGGTTGGGCCACGAACCCGATCGTGCTCGATCAGGCCATTATCCACAATGCGGCCTTCGACGGCACCGATCTGTATGTCGGTACCGCCGATGCCGGATTGGCCAACGGCTCGATTTACAGTATCGATGCCGCCACCGGCGCCCAAAACTGGAACTTTGTCAGTGGTAGCGGCGACGGCTTCCCGTCAGGCGTGTCACTGGACGGCGGCGATCTCTATGCCAGCAGTTCAGGCCTGACCGGTACCAGCGGCTTCCGTTACAAAATCGACAAAGCCCTCGGCACGGCGACATGGGCGTTCGGCCAGCAGCGTTCGCTGTATGGCGCACCGGCCATCGGCCGCAACTTCATCTACTGCAACCTCGACGGACTCAATCTCGGTGGTGTCTTTGCCATCGATAAGAACACGGGCGCACCGGTGCACAACTTTGCCGGTGACGGCGTGTTCATGGTTCCGCAGCACGTCACGATCACTTGCGACAACTACCTGTTCGCCGGCGATCGGTTCGGCAAGTGGTGGCTGCTTGATCTCGTGAACTTCGTGCCTGTCTGGGAGATCGAAGTTCCGTTCGCCAGCATCGTCAACGGTACCGCGGTATCGTCGGATGTGGCCGGCACCACCAACTACGCCATTCTGACCACGCGGTCGGGCAGTCTGACCACGGCTGGCGGTTCGATCACTGCGTACGAGTTCAACAGCGGTACGCGTCCGATCGTCCGGCAGAACGTGTACGAAACTCTGATTGGTGTCGAGTTCGGTACCGGTGCGGGTGTCCCGCACAACGAACCCGATGTGCTCTCCAACCAGGGCTGCACCGATCTCGACTTCACCGCGTTCAACATCTATGACCCGGCACCGGATGTCGTGATGAGCCGGTACACCACCAAGCAGTCGCAAATGGCGGCCGCTGTGGCGAATCGCCTGATCGACGCGAATTACAACGTCTACTACCAGCCGGGCACCCTCGACAAGACACAGCGTGTCATGATGGGTGCGTACGACAACGAACTGACGCGGTATGACCAAACAATCAACGAGCTGACCTCGACCATGAAGTCGGCTGATGATGTCAATCGCAACAATACCAGCATGGCGGCCGGCGCGGCGATCGTCCGTACCTCGGGCGTGAGCGTGACCGATCCGTTGGCACCGGGCGCGACGACAGACGTCGACTGGCTGTATGACGGAACCGCCCTCGAGCGCGGTATTGACGATGAAATCATCGAATTCGTGACGAACGATCCGGATCGTCTCCTCTGGGGCACGCATCCGCTGCTGTTCATCCGCTATCAGGGTGGTTGCTTCAACGCCAGCACAGTTCTCGAATGGAACACGCTGGACGTCGAGCGCGTCGAGACCGTCTACAACGACGGCCAGCTCGGCGACGACGATGAAGGCAACGACCTCGACTGGGATGGCACTGGTTCCCAGGATGTCTTCGATGCCGGCTTCTATCTCGCCGGTGAGTGGGACAGCGTGGTTGTTCCGCCGATCGCCCAGTTCCATCAGTCGAACGTCTACGACAACTACGAGAACGAGTTCCTTCCGGATCCGTTCCCGGGCCCGGATTGCGATTTCCAGGGTGCCGAAGACGTTCTGATGGGCTTCAAGCGCGAAGGCGGTTGCCCGGGTACAGCGACCGAAATCCGCGGTGAGTGGATTCGGACCGCGTACGTGGACACCAACCTCGCGCGCGTCGGAACCTTCGGCGAAGCCGTCGGAACCCGTATCGTTGCCATCGAAGTCGGTGCGTACGATCCGGCCTACGGCGACTTCAAACTCCGTCGTTGGGAAGTCACCAACCGTGACGGTGTCGACAAGGGACCGATCTACGCTGGTTCGTTCCACGACTGGGATGTGCGTCCGAACTACGCGACGAACATTGGCTTCCACAGCCTGGCCTTCAACGGCTATCTGATCTATGACTTCATCTCGCCGGAACTGGCGTTTGGTGTCTTCGATCCGACTCTGCCGACCGCCTATGGCGGCATTGATCCGACGGCTCATCGGCCGCAGCGTATCAATCCGTTCGGCGAAGGATCCGGTGGCGGCAGCTCTGGCGAAGGTCTGTATGACGGACCGTGGCAGGGTGGCCAAGACGGCGATCCGTGGGAAGAGCTCTGGGAGTACTCTGTCTCGCGTACACCGCAGTACGAGACCGGTCCATCCGATCCGGCCTCAACCCAGAACCCGACGTTCCCGCATCAGGACTGGGGCGGCATCCTCACCTTCAAGGGCGAGATGCTCCCGGCCAACGAAACCGTGAACTTCCATGAAGCACTGTTTGCGGTGGATGCGGCTGCGGGTGACGAAAACGCGATGGAAGCCAACGCCGTTGAATTGGCTGCTCGTGCGGCCAAGTGGGCTGGCTTTGCTCGTGGCGACGTCAACGACGACAACACCGTCAACCTGCTCGACGTTTGCTGGTTGCTGTCCGCGAATCAGATCTATCCGGACGATTACAACGGCGACGTGGACCTGAGTGGTGGTGTGGACGCCGCTGACGAAGACTATCTGTTGCAGTACGTGACTGGCCTCGGCCCGGCTCCGCAGGGCGAGTGGCGCTTCATGTTCTAAAGCAGATCGCAGTACAACCTCAGCACATCAAAGGAGCTCCGCCACACGGCGGGGCTCCTTTTTTGTTGTTGCGGAGTGAGGATCGTCCCGGGAGCACCCGGCGATGCTCATCGGTAGGGGCGTATTGCATACGCCCTCTCTCCGTGACGTGGAGTGTGAAG
>WJJR01000290.1 GCA_014729565.1 Candidatus Zixiibacteriota bacterium
GGACGATGGTCGTTCGCCGAAGCGTGGGGTGATCTCACCAGCCGTATTCTCGCCATGGGCCGTCTGTCGGTGTTGCGCATTAAGGTCACCCGCGCGGACGCCCAGACGTTGTACTACGCCCTCGAGCCGGGCACACCGATTATCGTCGTCACCGAGACCAACCCATAAATCTTGACATCCTGACGGTTGTCATCGCTGTGTGTCATCGCTATCTTCACGGTGAGAGCCCCAGACAACAGGAGTGATCGCATGGCGAATCAACAGAATGCCTCCCGCATCAACACGTTGCTGATTCTGGTTGTCGGCTTATTAGTCGGCGGGATAGCCGGGTATATTGTTGGACATTCCGAAGCCGGCACCGCCACGGTCGGAACGGCGCAACTGAATCTCAACGAGGTGCTGTCGTCCGAGGACGCCTGGATCGTGGAGGGTCTGACCTGCCCGATGGCGGGGTGCACCAATCCGCTGCTGACCTGCCAGGGTGAGTTGCCGCGACGAATCCGTGATTGGGTCAACTCCCAATTGGAAGCTGGTCGGCCCGGCCAGGACATTCGTGCCGAGATCATCCGCACCCACGGACCCAACGTGCAGAAGACGCAAACCCCGGCGGTGGTACCGGATACGATGCGCGACATCACGGACTAGCGCGCAGCATTTCACAAAAGGCCCGCTTCCAGAGGGCCTTATGCATCTCAACACCCGGCTTCAGGGCCTGTTGAAAAAGGTGTGTGTTGTGTCCGGACCATCTGAAGCCAACAAATGAATGAAATGTAACCTCGCGTAGGTCCGGCTCTTAGCCGGACGGGTGCGGCTAAGAGCCGCACCTACGCGACGATGATACAGGTTTTTTCAACAGGCCCTTCAGCCGGGTGCCCGGAGCTCAACTATACCCCAGAACCGTTTCAACGGTTTTGCACATGCGCACGTGATTCTACCGATTCTTCTTTTCGCTGAGCACGTCCTGCAAACGTTCCTTCACATCATCCAACCGAATCGGCGTCGCCGTCACTTCCGCCATCGACGTCATCACCTCCGACGGTAGTCCACACGGTTTGATCGCGCCGAAGAAACGCAAGTCAGTCGACACATTGAGGGCCACACCGTGAAACGAAATCCATTTCCGTACTGCCACTCCAATGGAGGCGATCTTTCGGTCGCCGACCCACACACCCGTATGCTCCGGATGGTGCCGGCCTGTAATGTCCCAATGTGCGATTGTCGTGATGATCGTATCCTGAATCCAGCGTAAGAACCGGTGCAAGTCACCGGTGAGCGCGCGCACGTCGACTATCGGATACATGACCAATTGCCCGGGACCGTGGTAGGTCACATCCCCCCCGCGTTCGATCGCCACCTGCGAGACAGGCTCGCCCAGCACCGTGATCTCCGGTTTCCAATCGCGTTCAAGAGATGACCGCCCATAAGTGAACACATGCGGGTGTTCGACAAACGCAATGGTGTCCCCGCGTTCGCCTCTGATGCGTCCATCGAGGAGCGCCAGTTGACGCGCATAGGCATCAGCGTAGGGCAGATGACCCCAATCTTCGAACACAAATTGCGGGGGTGTCTGTTGTGACTTATGATTGCCTTTGGTGCTCATCGTCATCTCAATACGTTTCAGCGCAAACGAAAGCGGGGACAATCGCTGCCCCCGCCTATCTGTCCAATCTGTCCTATTAGTCCTCTATACCGTCAACAGCAATTCCCACGGATCCTCCAGCCGCTCACAAAGTCGCCGCAGGAACTGCACCGCCGTATGCCCATCGACGAGACGATGATCAAACGAAAGCGTCAGGTACATCATATCACGCGCGACAATCTCATCGTTGCGCACCACGGGACGTTTCTGAATTTTGTGAATTCCCAAAATGGCAACTTCGGGCTGATTGATGACCGGGGTTGACGCCAATGCGCCGTACATGCCGGCGTTGGTCAGTGTGAAAGTTGAACCGGTGATTTCATGCAGTTCGAGTTTGTCCTGATGCGCGCGCCCGCTCATCTCCGCAAACTCACGCGCAATCTGCGGAATTGATTTCTGGTCGGCGAACTTCACGACCGGGACAATCAAACCTTCGTCGCGCCCCACGGCAAAACCGATGTGGTAGTATTTCCGATGAACGATCTCATCGTTGACGATTGACGCGTTCAAGCGTGGAAATTCCTTCAACGCCGCCACGGCGGCTTTGGCGATAAACGGCAGATAAGTAATATTGGCGCCGACTTGCTGCTTCCATGTTTCTTTCTTGGCATCGCGAACGCGCTTGAGTTCGGTGAAGTCGGCTTCGTCCATCGTCATCACGTGTGCCGAGGTCTGCTTGCTGGCGATCATGTGTTCGGCGATGACTTTGCGCACACCCTTCAGCGGTTCGCGGTCGACCGGCTCTTCGCCGCCGCCGACTGTGCGGTCACCGAATGCAGCCGAGGGTTCGCCGACCGGTTCGGGCGCGGCCGCACGCGACGGCTGCGGCTGTGCCGCAGCAGCGGCCGGACGTTCCTCACGTTCGCGCAGATACTTCAGCACATCCTGCTTGGAGACACGCCCGCCCTTGCCAGTACCGGGAATGTCGTCCAAGTTGAGATCGTGTTCACTGAGCAAGCGTCGGACGACCGGTGATGTTTGCTTGGAACGGTCCGTTCCTGACGGCGCCGGTGCTTTCTGAGGTTCGGGTTTCGGTTCGGGTTTCTTTTCCGGCTTCGGTTCCGGTTTCTCGCCGGTCGAATCCTCATCTTTAGGCTTGGCCTCCGTCGCCTCCGGTTCGGGACGTTCTCTGGGGATATCTTCGGGATGTTCGCCTTCGGGGAGTGATTCGCCTTCTTTCAGGATAATTCCGATTTCGGCTCCGACCGGCACCACGGTGCCTTCTTCGACGAGGATTTTACCGAGGGTGCCGGCTTCCGCGGCGGGCAACTCGACATTGACCTTATCGGTCATGATCTCGGCAATGGTTTCGTCTTTGTCGATTGCGTCGCCTTCGGACTTGAGCCATTTGCCCACAGTTCCTTCGACGACACTCTCTCCCATCTGCGGAACGACAATTGAAATCGGCATCAGTAATCCCTTGTGTACGTTCTGTGTGCGCTACTCCAACGCGGATTGTCTATCTTCTCAGTACGCAGCCAACTCGCGGGCCTTGGCGGCAATCTTCTCGGCATTCGGCAGGAAATACTCTTCCATGGCCGGGGCAAACGGGACTACGGGAATATCCAGACCGGTCAGCCGCCACACCGGAGCGTCGAGATCATCGAACGCTTCTTCCATAATGGTCGCCGCGATCTCGCCCGCCACACCACCGGTTTTGGGAGATTCGTGAACAAGCAGAACTTTGCTCGTTTTGCGTACCGATTCCAACACGGTCTCTTTATCCCAGGGGAAGAGTGTACGCAAATCGATCACTTCGACGTTGATCCCCTCGTCGGCGAGCGTTTCCGCGGCTTCCAATGCGCGATGCATCATCAGTTGATAGCTGATAATCGTAAGATCCTCACCCTCGCGTCTGACTTTGGCCTGTCCGAGCGGGACGGTGAAATCCTCTTCGGGGATATCGTCACGAATCCAGCGATACAGCTTTTTGTGCTCCAGATAGATGACCGGATCGTCGCCGCGCACCGCCGACTTCAGCAGCCCCTTGGCATCGTATGGGGTACTCGGCGCCACGGTTACCAATCCCGCCTGCCCAAAAAACCAGTTTTCGTTGGTTTGTGAGTGATACAGTCCGCCACCGATTTCCGCACCGCAGCAGATACGGATCACCATCGGGCAGGTCCATCCGCCGCCGGAGCGGTAACGGAGTTTCGCCGCCTGCTGAATAATCGGATCGAAAGAGCAGGTGGCGAAGTCGGAGAACTGTACTTCCGGAATCGGCCGCAAACCGACCGCGGCCGCTCCCACCGCACCGCCGACAATGAATTCCTCTGAGATCGGCGTGTCGATGACGCGTTCGGGACCGAACTCGTCGAGCAGGCCCTTCGTCGCCTTAAATACGCCGCCGTATATGGCCACGTCTTCGCCGAGAACAATCACGCGCTCATCACGACGCATCTCCTCGGCCATGGCTTCTGTAATTGCTTCGATGAAAGTTACGTTCTTCATTCGGTCATATCACCGTTTGCTGCGTTTAGGATCGTGGAAAGTTCGGCGCCGGCGAAAACGAGTAGACATCCTCGAGCGCCGCATCAGCCTCCGGATGCGGATCGGCTTCGGCTGTTTCGATGCTCTCCTGAATCTCCGCCTCGATGCGGTCGGTCACCTCTTTGCGGTCCGACTCTTTCATCACGCCCGACTTCTCGAGGTATTTCTCATAGAGCGCCACGGGATCGCGCTTCTTCCAATATTCGAGTTCTTCATTGGTGCGGTAGTTGGCGGGGTCGATTTCCGAGTGGCCGTACCAGCGGTAGGTGAGACACTCGATAAACGTCGGCCCATCGCCGTTGCGCGCTTTGTCGACCGCCTTCTTGGCGGTCAGGTACACTTGCAGGATGTCGTTCCCGTCAATCGTGACACCTTCGAAGCCATACGCTTTGGCTCGATCGCTGTACTTTTCGATCTTACTCTGCAAATGTGCCGGCACCGATTCGGCCCACAGGTTGTTCTGGCAGACATAAATGGCGGGCAGATCGTGAATCCCCGCGAAGTTCAGCGCTTCATGAAAGCCGCCGCGCGAGGTGCCGCCCTCGCCGAAACCGCAGTAGACGACATTCGGCTGTTTCTGAATCTTGAATGCCATCGCCGCACCAGTCCCGACGACAATCTGGCCGGCGACAGTGGAGGCCGGTGTCAGGCAGCGCAACTCCGGATAACCAAAGTGACACGGATGCGACTTGCCTTTATCGGGCGAGGTGGATCGGGCGAAGACCTGGCGCAGCAATTCGACCAGTGGCATGCCCTTGGTGATGATCGCGCCCATGTCGCGGTGTGACGGCGCGACCATATCCTTGTCGTTGAGGCAGTAAGCCGGAGCGACAGTGGTCGCCTCCTGGCCGACCTGCGAAAAATATGTCCCGGGAAAACGACCCTGTTTAAACAGCTTGCGGCAGCGCTCATCGAACATCCGCACCTTCATCAGGTGGTAGTACAGATTCCGCTGGTCTTCTTCCGGGACCTTCTCGGCTGCCTTTCGTGATAATCCTGAAACTTTGGTCGTTGTTTTCCGCACGTTGTCGTACACTCCCTCGAATCGCGTTGAGGTTGAACCGTCAATGGTGCCCGTCGGTGGGGCTAAAGTCAAGGGCAATTGGCTGTTGCACCGACGGGTAAATCCCTGAGCAGGAGTGAAAGTCTCTGTTTGCTAACGAGTTCCCAGCCGATATCTTCAGTGAGATACCATGGAGGTTCCCATGAATGATCAGAATGATCAGATTGAAAAGGTGAAACGAGAGATCGAGGAACTCGAGCGGCAGATCGAGGCACATCCATTCGAAGGACTCTTCGATCGCAAGCGTTCCGATCAGCTTCACCACAAGCTGAAGAAGAAGCGCAAAGAACTGGCCAAGCTCGAAGGCGTCGAGTTGCCTACCACAGCGCCGATCCGGAAAACTCCGGAACCGGACAGCGTACCAATGCCCAAACCAGTGCAACTGCCGAAGCCGAAACCCGCGCCCAAGCCGGAGCCGGTCCCCACCACAAAGGCAGCGGCCAAACCGAAACCTCCAGCGAAGCCCAAAGCCGCCGCTAAGCCAAAGGCCGGAGCCAGGACCAAAACAACAACAACCACGTCATCGAGGACAAAGAAGACCGCTCCGGCGAAGACGGCCAAGTCGTCCGGCACCAGGAAGACCAGCACCGCACGCAAGAGCACCGCGACGGCCAAGAAGAAGACGACGGCCAAAGCGGGAACGAAAACCACAAAGTCGAAAACGACGCGGACGACCAAATCGACGAAATCCAAGGCCTCCGGTGGCTCAAAGTCCAAAGCCAAATCGTCGACGAAGTCAAAGAGCACCAGCCGGTCAACAGCCGGCAAAAGCCGTCGTAAGTAGGAATGACGAATACGGTCCCCGGGTAGTTGACATCGGCCATCCGGGACCATTATTTCTCCGACGATATGCCGGAGTCGAGACGATCTGGTTTGACGTGACTGGGGGATCGTCCAATGGCAGGACATGCGGCTCTGGACCGTAGAATCGGGGTTCGAATCCCTGTCCCCCAGCCATAAGCCACACAGCGGCGTACTTCCGACACGACCTCACAATGCGAACACGTCCTGTGCGGCGCTTTTAACTGCGCTGCACCGAGCTGGGGCTCGGTGCTCCGAATTGTTCCACAGGCTTCTTGCCCGTGGGTCGGCTACATCGGCAACAGTATTGCGGTCGCCGCGTGGCGGAGACGACCAGGATACGATTGAACTCACGCCGAGCCAGGGCTCGGCGGTCCGATCGTGTCAGAGTGCGTCGCGGGCGGCGTCGCGCGGACGGCCTAAGGCGGATTTGGTGCGATGGACGGGGTTGATGCGGGGCCGATTGCGGAGACGGCGGATGGTCGAGCGTAGCTCGTGTAGATCGAATGGTTTGTTAACTGTGGCAATGGCGCGGTCGTCGGCGGGGGTGGTGATATCGCGGTCGGGGATGCTGTTCATCACAATGACCGGCAAATCCGGATTGAGCTTCCGCAACTCCGTCACCAGCTTCGATCCATCCATCACCGGCATGTGAACGTCGGAGATCACCAGGTCGACTTGGCCGTCGTTCATCATCTCCAGTCCGCTCTGACCATCCGATGCGGTCGCCACCGTAAATCCTTCTTCGCTCAGCATCTCACTGAGCAAAGACCGGATGACGAGTTCATCATCGACGATCAGAATGTGACCCGGTTTCGATGCCAATGCTCTCTCCCCCTGAGCGCAGTCAATCGACGTTCGGTGAAGTTCAAACAACCACACAGGTACACTGTTGCTACGGACCATCCAACGGTTGCGAGGTCCGTTCAATCGTGCCGTTGCGGGGTACGGCGCGCTGCGGTTCCACGCCGGCGACGGGGAATGCCAGCGTGAAGGTCGTGCCAACTCCCACGGTGCTATCAATGGAAATCTCACCACCCATGTCGTGCACCAATCCGTAGGTGACCGACAATCCCAGGCCGGTTCCGCGGCCCAGATCCTTGGTGGTGAAGAAGGGTTCAAAGACCTTGTCGAGGTTCTCCCCCGGGATACCCACACCGGTATCGGCAACACGGACGAGCACGCGATCATTGTCGAGTTCCGACGATACCGTGATCGTCCCACGGTCTTCGATGGCCTGCATGGCGTTGATCACGATGTTGGTGATCACCTGCTGGAGTTTACCTTCCTGTCCGCGAATCGGCGGCAGATGGTCGGCGTAGCGGGTTTCCAGCGTGATATTGCTCTGACTCAACTGATGGTCCACGAGTGCCAATGTTTCCCGGACGACTGCGTTGATGTCCACGTCGACCATCTCTTCTTTTGACGACGCCCGGGCAAACTTCAGTAAGTTCTGCACGATCTGTTTGCAGCGCTGGCTCTGCTTTTCCATGTTCTCGACGTACGACGTAATCTTGGGCACTTCCTCCGCCGAAATTCCTTCCACTTCGCGGCGGCGCAGTTTCTCAGTTAGGAGTTGCGCATAGCCCATAATGCCCGCGAGCGGGTTGTTGATCTCGTGAGCCACTCCGGCGGCGAGTTGGCCCAAGGCCGCCAGTTTGCCGGCCTGGACCAATTGTTCCTGCGTTTCACGCAATTCGACGACCAATGCTTCGAGCAGTTCCTTTTCGACCAGTGCATCGCGCGACTTTTTGAGATCGCCGGTCATGGTATTGAACGATCGTGCCAGATCGCCGATCTCATCGTTGCGTCCCTCACGCACTTTGCAGTCGTAATCACCACCGGCGACACGTCCGGTCGCGACGACCAGTTCATTGATTGGGCGGATGCTGAGACGGACGACAACCGACACGATCACCATGGCGATCAAAATCGCCAGCGCCGTGATCCAGATCATATTATCGCGCAGATCGGCAATGGTCTCCTCGATGTAATGGGTGGTCATGCCGATCACCGCGGCACCAATAACGTCACGATTGTCTTCAGATGTTGCGGACTCGTCGAGTGCACCACCCAGTCCGTACAGTCCCAACTCGGAACCCAGTTCATCGGAGCTTCCGTGATCGATGTGGATCGGCACCTGGAAGTAGACCATGCCTTCGTATTCGACATACTCACGATGGTCGTCGGAGGCGATGACGTCAGCCACCGTGTGTCGCAACATGTTGTGCAGTCCCTCTTCGGTGACATCGCTCTCCACCACGTCCAATTCATGCAACATGAACACAGGACGCAACCGCTCGGCCAGTGAGGTTCCAGCGTCATCGAAAATGCCGCAGTACAGCACTTCCTTTTCCGCCATGATACCGTCGAGGAAATCCCCCAATGACGCGGTGTCGCGAATGACCGTCGGATATGTGGCATTATACGCCAGATTATCCGCCGCCACCCGTCCGCGCTTCAGCAGTTGGCTGCGAATCTGATCGCTGCCCTGGTAGAGCGAGATCCACATCAACGACACGGCAAGCGCCATCAACAACAGGGAAATCCCTGTGATCGCGCGCTTCTGTAGTCCAATCCGCATCGTCATGATGACTCTCAACTCGCTCGCCTCAGAACTTCTTGACGTCCGAACTTTGCAGGACATCCTCGGCTATATCGATTCGCAAATGCTCGAGCACATTTTCGTTCACCGCGAGCATGTACACCCGCGGCGTTGTTTCGGAGACCGTCTGCGGCGATTGCCCGGCGAGGATCCGCACGGCCAATTCACCCGACTGGCGTCCGATGTCGGTGTAATCGCAATCGAGGGCCATGACCGCGCCGGCTTTCACATAGGCGGACGACAGACCCATAATCGGCACACCGGCCTTGATCAACTCGAAGATGACGTACCGAGACGACTGTGGGGTAAACACCGTGGCATCGGCAATCATGAAGAACACATCGATTGAATCGACCAGCGATCGGACCGCGTCCGGAATCTGCGATTCACTCGCCACCGACCGCACCGTGAGCGACAAACCGTGCGCCGATGCGGCGTGGCGTGCCGAATCAACGACGTGTCCCGAGCGATCCGGATTACTGATCAACCCGATTCGTGCCGTCGTCGGGAAGACCGTCTTGATATACTTAAACTGAACGTCCAAGGGGATGTTGAGACTCGATCCCGTGACGTTGGCCTGCTGTGCGGTCAGGCCGGATTTGGCGGATCCGCCGGGCTGTTCCAGGACCATCGAGTAGATGATCGGAATCGACTTCTCCCGTTTGGAGACCTCGTTGGCGGCCTTCGTGCCCAGCGCGAGGATGACGTCGGGGTCTTTCAGGCAGAGCGACTCGATCGATTGTGAGATGGCCGTGTCGTCGCCGGAAATCGTGATTTCCGTGGACGTGGGTTCGTACCCGGTCGCTTTCAGCGCGTTGATGAAACCGTCATAGGCGCTGTTGTATTGCGGAAGATCAAGTGTCTTGACAATGCCGACGTGGACACGGGTGGACGAGGACTGTGCGTGACCGAGTCCCGTGACGGCGCAACACAACACGACGATGCAATACAGCATCGCTCTCTTGCTCAGTCGACGACCGGTAACAGAGATCGGTGATCTATTTTGTCGTTCACGCACGGTCCATCTGCCAATCATGTTCGATAGACCCGTCCTGAATTGGCGGGACGTCCTGTCCCAGCGACGATGCGATTGTTCTCCCGCCTGTTGTTACTCCCAACCATCGCGTGTCAACAGCCACGGCGATGGACGTCGCTGCTTACATGGCATCAGAACCGCAACTTGAGAGTAAAGAAGTGGTTGCTCTCAAAGACGCCGGCTTCTGCCCACGTGTAGTCGATTGATGTTTCGGTACCGCCGAGCGGCAGTTGCAGTCCCGCCCCGACGCTGAAACCGTACAAATGGCTGTCCTGGCTGGAGGCGATGTATCCACCTCGCACGAAAAACTGTTCGTCGAGCCCCCATTCGGAGCCGACGCGGAATTCATCTTCCGAGAAGTTGTTTGACTGGAATGAACCGGTCATACGCACCCGGTGGCGGCGCGTTTCGATGGGATCCCAGGCGGCGCCGAACTGAATGAAAGACGGCAGTTCAAAGGTCGCGGACTGTGTCCGTGCTTCGTGTCCATCGTTCTGATCACCGATGTCCACCGGCCGACCAAAGTGAGGACCATCGAACGACATCTTGGGACCATAGTTCTTAACCACCACTCCAAGCGTCATGCCTTTGAGGCTTGGTCGATACAGGAAACCCATGTCAAAGGCGAGACCGTTGGCGGTCTCATCGTAAATCTTCTCAGTGATGTAATGTCCATTGACACCGAAATTGACGCGGTCGGTAATGGCCCGCGCATACGATACTCCCACCACAACGAACGAGCTGGAGAACATCTCGCCGGTGCCTTCGGTCTGCTGAGTGGTATAAACCGGTTCATCGGCCATCGACAACGCCTTGACCGATAGTCCAATCACACCAAACGATCCGGCGTTGTGTGCGAAGGCGAGATGATCGAGACTGATGTCAGCGATGTACTCACGGTGCGAGACCATCAGCTCGCTGCCCTTCACCAACGCCGCACCTGCGGGATTCCAGAAAAATGCTTCCGCCCCGGTGGCATCGGCGATGACCGAACCGCCCATGGCCGTGCCGCGGGCATCGGTCGGGATGATCAACTCCAATGCGCCAGCCGTGCCGGTGCGGTCGGAATTGCCGCCGTAGGCCGTCATCGGAGCCGACACCAGAACGATACCGGCGATGAGCGCCATACTGGCTCGCTTGACGTATTTCCTCGTCGTATGGATCGATTCCATGACCGGAGCTCCCCCTTAATACCGCTGAACCTGCTCGACTTCGGTGAAGACGGCGATCTTGCCCACCTTACTCCCCACACCAGGCGCGACAACGCGGTAGATGTAGATCCCGCTCGCGGGCGGCAGCCCGTGCGTGGTCTTCACATCCCATGTCAGGCGACTGGATTGGAGATTGTCTTTCGTCAGAGTGCGGATCAACTCACCGGCGAGATTATAGATCTCCAATGTGACCTCGGTCGCCGGCAATCCGACAAACGTGATGAGGCCGGTACCGGCATCCGGTTCGAGATCGGTGGCGTGAAAATACGGATTCGGCACCGGGTGGACGTCGTCGAGACGTGCGGCGCCCGCGTCCACGACATCATCGCCGCCGGCCAGGGTCGCAAACTCAAACCGGTCCTCGGGCTTGTTGTAGTAGCCGGCTTCGACACTCAACACCTGGCCATCGGCCAATTCGGTGTTGGAGTGGCCGGGAGCAACGGCAGGCCACCATGCGTACAGCACATCGAATTCGTCTGCATTGTCCAGGAGCAAACGTGACGTGTAGTACTCGTCGGGCGTCTCTGAGTAA
>WJJR01000291.1 GCA_014729565.1 Candidatus Zixiibacteriota bacterium
GAATGGTACACGGAACGATGGAGATCCGTCAGTGAACAGCTCACGCGACAGGTGATACCCGGCTTCGGTCATTGCCGAGCAGACAACCGACTGGCCGTTTGTGCGCAAATCTTCGGCGAACTGTCCGGCGATCCGGACCTCCCCCATTGATGCCGCGTGCATCCAGATCGGCGGTTGAATCGGCGCATCGGGAAGTTCCCGCGCCCAACGTTCCTTGAGACCATCGGCCGGCCATTGCCCCGACCGTTTGAGCAGCCAGGATCCGACACTGACGACTCCGGCCGCGGCAGCGGTGTAGACTCCGGTGATACCACGGGTGATCGGGCTCGGGCGCAGACGGTCCGAGTTGTGATTGTGTCCGTTCTCAGGCATCGACGTGAACATAGTACATTACGCGCTCTGAATCCACTGTTCTACGGCCCGGGCGGCTCGGGCCACCGCTCCGGGAGCGCCAAGTGCCTCACGGACTTCGGCTAACCCGCGCCGTAGTGCGGCATTGGCATCCGGATTGGTCAGGAGAGTGATCGCGTCCCGGGCGATGGCCGACGGTGTCGCACCGTCCTGAACATGCTCCGGTACGACCTTGCGTTTCGCGACCAGATTCGGCATCGCGATATGCGGCACGTCGACCAGAGTCCTGGCGATCAGATAAGTCAGACGGCTGGTGCGGTAGGCCGTGACCATCGGCGTCCCCAAAATTGCACATTCAACCGTCGTCGTTCCGGTCTTGGTGATGACAACGTCGGCGGCGGTGAGCAGATTGTATGTCTCCGGTGTCACCGATAATGGCACCGGTCCTTCGGAAACACGCTTGGTCGCTTCGGCGACTGCTCGGCTGACGCCAATGGCCCCGTGAACATTGGGTACCGATTCGGCGATTCGTTTCAACGCTTCAGTGAACACCGGCAAGTGCGAATCATAATCGTGACTGCGTACACCGGGCATCAGGGCGACCAGCGTGTGACCATCGGGCATGCCGAGCTGTCGGCGGAACTGCTCACGCGGGGTTGTGGCTTTGACTTCATCGACAAACGGATGTCCCACCCACTCCGCCGGGACGCCGTGCGATTCGAAGAAATCCTTCTCAAAGGGAAACACGACGATTGTATGGTCAACGTGTTTTCTGAATACTGTGATCCGGCGTTTCCCCCAAGCCCATAGTTGCGGGACGATGTAGTACATGACGGGGATTCCCCGCTTCTTCACGCGCGGGGCAAGCTTCAAATTGAAGCCGGGATAATCGATCAAGATGACACCGTCGGGCTTCCGCGACTGGATCTCGTTGTCGAGATCCGAGAGACGTCTATGAAACAACGGGAGCGTTTTGATGACCTCGGCAAAGCCCATGACCGCCCAGTCGCGGGCGTGCTGCCACAACTCCATCCCCGCCGCGGCCATGCGATCACCGCCGAGCCCCCAGATCGACCACTCGGGGTGACGGGATGTGATTTCACGGATCAGCCATGCACCGTGCACATCGCCGGATGGGTCACCCGCGACGATGCAGATCGATTTCGTTGACATGGGATGATGAACAGATCGATCGCTCATTGATCGGGCACGGGCTCGGGATGGAGCGGTGACACGTGAGCGATCTCGGCTTGTTCGCGGCAGGCTTGGGCTACAGCCAGTGCCACATGCAGTGACTTCGCGGCTTCGTTCAGATCAACACATGCGGCTGCTTCACCCGTGATCGCCTGACGAAAGTTTTCCAGTTCGGCTTCGAGCGCGTCATACGGTTCGAGCGGCGCCGTCCATCGCGCGATCTTCTTTCCTTCTGATTGAGCCAGGACCCAATAACCGGGTTCCACTGAGTCGGCATCTTCGGCGAACAGCTTGTACGATTCCACGCTCTTGGCCGACAAGTCAATCGACGTGTAATGGTCTATCGAGAAGATGCGAATCTTACGCATCGGCTTGGCTGAAATGCGTGAGGCGGTCAGATTGGCGACACACCCATCGGCGAAAGCCAGGCGGCAGTTGGCGATGTCATCGGTGCTCGACAGGACCGGCACACCGGCCGCGCGAATCTCGGTTGGTTCCGAACCGACCATCCACCGCACTAAATCGATGTCATGAATCATCAATTCCAGAATCACATCGGTCGCCAGTCCACGTGGCGAGAACTGATTGAGACGATGCGCTTCGATGAAGCGCGGTGTGCCGATGCGTTCGCGAATCGCGTTGATGGCGGGATTGAATCGTTCGATATGTCCCGCGGCGTGGGTGACTCCCGCGTCGGTTACGATCTGCACCAGCCGGTCGGCTTCATCATCGGTGGCACATATCGGCTTTTCGACAAAGACGTGTTTGCCGCGTCTGGCCGCATCGCCGGCAATTCCGAAGTGAGATTCCGTAGGAGTACAGATCGTGATGGCATCGACTTCCGCCAGCAACGATTCACACGAATCGAATACTGTCAACTGGTGGCGATTGGCGACCTCGGTGTTTCGTTCAGGATTCGTATCGAACACGCCGACCAAATTCCACCCGTACGACTCGTTTAAAATGCGCGCGTGATGAGAACCGAGATGGCCGACACCGACGACTCCGACACGTGGTTTCGATGCACCATCACCGCTCATCGCATCACCCCGCGCTCGGACTGGTCGTAAAATGCGAGCAGGCGCTTCACCTCGTCGGTGTGGGGACCATCTTCCCGCAGTTTGGCAATGGCCTGTTTGGTGTTGAATTTGGATCGATAGAGTAAGCGAAACGCGCGAGACAGTGCATCGAGTTGCTCTTTCTTGAATCCGCGTCGTTCCAGGCCGACGCGATTGACCGACACCACACGTGCAGGGTACCCGGCAACCACGGCGTATGGCGGCACATCCTGTGTCACGCGAAAGCCGCCACCGATCATTGCATGTTCACCGATCAGCGAAAACTGGTGCACCACGACCGCCCCGCCGAGAATCGCCCAATCGCCGATGTGGACATGACCGCCCAACTGCACGGCATTGGCCACAATCACTCGGTCGCCCAGCACACAATCGTGTGCAACGTGGGCGTATGCCATAATCAAACAGTCGCTGCCGACAGCCGAGTAGCCGAGTTCCCTGGTGCCGCGATTGAGCGTGGTGAATTCACGGATGACGGTTCGATCACCGACACGCAATTCCGTTGACTCTCCGCCGAATTTCAAATCCTGCGGAATCATGGCAATCGACGCGCCGTGAAAGATCTTCACGTCATTGCCAATGCGGGCACCGGAGCCGATCCGTGTACTCGACCCGATGACACAC
>WJJR01000292.1 GCA_014729565.1 Candidatus Zixiibacteriota bacterium
CGGGGCTGCCCCTGGGGAGATTATGACCGCGATGGCGATATCGATTTGTATGTAAGCCGCTACAGCAATCCCAATATCCTCTACCTGCAGGATGGTGGTTCATTCACGGATGTCGCGGCCGCATGGGGAGTAAATCTGGGGGGTGACACGCAGGGCGCCGTCTGGCTCGACTACGATAACGACGGGGATCTGGACTTGTACGTGTCCGCATGGACCAGCCTCTCCAATAAACTATTCCGCAACGACGGAGACGCGTTCACCGATGTGACAGCCACAGTGTTTGATGTCGCCAATACATATGCCGAGCGTGCCGGGGTTGTGGGCGATTTCAATGGCGATGGTTACGTTGACATATACGTGTGTAATCGCGACCAAGCTAGCAAGCAGAACAAACTGTATCTAAATTCAGGGGGACCAGCGAACTGGATCATCATAGAGGCGATTGGGAACCGCACATTTCAATCGAAAGACGGGAGCAATGCGGCAGCCATTGGGGCACAGATACGTGTTGTGGCCTCCAATGGAATTGCACAGGAGAAATATGTGGGTGAGGGTGGCAGCTATTTCGCATCCACCCAGGCGTCAATCCCGGTGGAATTCGGATTGGGAGATGCCGCATTGGTCGACTCGATCATCGTCACCTGGCCCGATTCGCTACGCAGCCAGAAAGTCCTCACCGATGTTGACGTCAATCAGCTTCTCGAGATCCGGCAAGATGCAACATCGCAGTTGACGAATCCCACGTGTGAATGGTTCGCCTCATCCGGCCTCTTGCCGGACGAATCCTGTCCCCCGTGGGAATACGACACAGACCCGGACCTCCCAGACCCGGTGTTGACGGCCGAGTACCTGGAAATCGCGACGACACAGACTGACCCCGTCAGATATTACACTCAACGAGATCCTCTGCTTCGACCAACCGACTCTCTCACCATTGAAGCACGGATGAGGTTCGTGTCCGGGGGAACAAGCCCTTCCACAGTGCACTCCAAGATCACGTTCACAGTCTCTCCCCACAAGGGCAACCGGTTCTGGATCGGCCAGGATAGCGTATATCTTGGAGTTGATGGCGGGATGCAGTCAACTGCCTACGTTGATACGGATGACGAGTTCCACACATACCGCTTGGAGATCGACTCGTTGGGACCGATTACGGTCTACCAGGACAATGTGCTCATTCTCACCGGCTCGGTGTATACAGACATCGCGCAATTCACACCGTACAGGCAAATCAATTGGGGGGATGGCACCAGCTTTGCCTGGGGAACGTCGCATTGGGCGTATGTGAAACATTCGGCGCATCTAGCACCACTAGTTACGAATCTCAACGACATCGGCTCCGGCAGTCTCCGCGCGGCGATCGAGCAGGCAAACGCTTCGCCTGAAGCTGATACGATCACGTTTTGTGTCGCCGGTGAAATTGCTTCATGGTCCCCGCTGCCGCCGTTGTCCGATGCGGGTAATCACATTTACATCGACGGCTACTCGGCTCCTGGGGCGAGTTGGGGCAACCCGACAATCACGCTCGACGGGTCTGCGCTGGGCTCTGGTTCGGGACTTACAATTACCAGCGACAACAATGTCGTCGAAGGACTGATTATCCAAGACTTCCCCGATAACGGCATCACCGTGAGCGGTTCGGCGACGGGCAACCGGCTGTCGGGGAATCTGTTTTGGCGAAATGGCTTGAGTATTGATCTGGGGGACGATGGAATTACGCCCAATGATCCGGGCGATGGCGATACGGGCGCCAATACACTGCTCAATTTCCCCGTGTTCGATTCGATCAGGGAGTCAGCCACTGGTGATACGTTCGCCGTATACGGTACCGCGCCACCGAATGCCATTGTCGACCTGTTTATTGCCGCTGAGTACGGCCACCCTGAGTTCATTCCCGAGACAGGCACTCACGGTCCGGCCTATCAGTTGATCGGCTCTGACAGCGCCGACGGGACCGGATTTTTCGTCGTCGACTCGATCGTCAAACCAAAGTGGTCCGTGATCACCGCGACGGCCACGGATGTGAATGGAAACACGTCCGAGCTGTCACGCAACAAGTCGCTGGCCGCCGATCCGATTCGGGTCAGTGCCTACTCAACGCCGCAGACAACGGATGCCCGCGGCGTGATGTTCAATGGTTCGCCCCCGGTACAGGTTTTTGTGGTCTCACCGCCCGATTCCAATGGCCAATCGGACTCCATTGGCGCCGCAATCAACACCTTCGGATCGCGTGCCACCTATGATTCGTTGTTTGACTACGGTGAGGACACCGACGCCAATCCGGATGTGCGGGTGACGATCTATTCTCCGGATACCGGCATCTACAAGGTAACATACACGTTGATCGGTGATCCCGGCACCTATCTGACTGGCATTGGAATCGATGGACATCAGGAAGTCCAGCAGCCGGTTACCTTCACGGCTGTCTTCGAGGAAGATACGACCACCCATCACCATGCGCCGGACGCCATGAGTCGCGGTGACTTGGACGGCAGTGGTGATATGGATGCGGTCGACCTCAATATCCTGATCGACATCATCTTCTTCAACGGTCAAGTCGATCCACCCGAGCTGGCTGACCTGAACTGCGACGGAGTTCCCGACGCAGTCGATCTCAATTACATGATCGACCATATCTTCTTCAATGGGCCGAAACCATGCCTATAGCGGCGTACAACGGATGGCCGGGCGGTGTCCCCCTGACACCCATCGGTGTGAGCATTATCGAACTGTCATCAGGGCTTGTGTGAAGAGAATGAGCTGTCGTGTTGATAATTCAGAGTATGCCCAGGATCAGGGCTTCTTCCCAGAAGAAGTGTGTGACTGTTTGTTGATTACTCTTGAAGTAATCAAAGCCAGCCCTGACAGAGGCGTAAGA
>WJJR01000293.1 GCA_014729565.1 Candidatus Zixiibacteriota bacterium
CCCCCCCCCCCCCCCCCCCCCCCCCCCCCCCAAAAACGTTCCCCCGACCTCCCGCCCCCACATTCAGGCGATTCGTTATGTCAACTCTCTGTTCTTAGTTAACCGCAACTCCTCCGGATATGTTGCGACGGAGGCTGCGCACGATCTGCGAACGATCGGCGGGATCGTCCGGATCGAGCCACTGGCTGCCGTTGTGGAACCACTCGCCGGCCTCAAAAACCAGCGACAGATTGTCGCTCATCTCTTCGCTGACCGTGAATTTGCCATCGACGGCGATCTGCGATGTGTAGTCCGTTTCGAACACAAACGACCGTCCGACCGACCCGTTCCAGACCTTGCCTTCGACCCGCACCGACGATCCCAACAGATCATCGTGGTTGCCCAGGTCGTCGGTGGCGCGTGCTTTTTGGAGCACAAACGTCAATTGCTGGTAGTTGCCGACCGGCACGTTGATGGTCCCGATGTCAAAACCGGTATGGCCGATCTGCGCAATCGCCGGTCCATGGTACCGCACCGACCCATCGGTCATGTCGCGGTCTTCGTCGGCCGCGGTGACGTTGGTGTCAACCACCGACACCGGTGTTTCATGCAGACGGATGGTCCGCAGCATGACCAGTCCCGATTCCACGGTGATCGAGTCCGGACCGCCGGATGGCCGCGAGTTGTATTCAATGTCGACGTCGCCCGGGACGGTCCCATTGGGTGTCTCCAGGTCGAATTCAACCGTCAGGCCAACCGGGACAACCGATATCGGCTCGACCGATGATTCCGTGCCGCAGCCGGTCACGACCAGCGCCAATGCGGCCACTCCGATCAGTGTGATGATGGTTCTCTTCATGACTGCCCCTCCTCCTTCGTCGCCTCTGCTATGCGGGCGTACTGGTTTCCACTGCGTTATCGAACTAAGACCATTTTGTGCGAACTTTGCGAATAGCCGGTCGTCAAGCGGGCGAAGTACACGCCCGATGCAACGGTGCGCCCCCGATCATCGCGCCCGTCCCATTCGGCGGAAAAAGCGCCGGCATCGCTGTTTGTGCTGACAATGCTGCGAACATGACGGCCGAGAACGTCGTACACGTCGAGACTTACCTGGCCGGGACGATCCAGCGTGTAACTGATGCGCGTCGTCGGATTGAACGGGTTCGGATGATTGATGACATTCTGATCCGGTACCGCGGTTGTCCAATCCCAGCCGTCGCGAACACTCGTCTCGAGACTGACGGCGAAGTCAGCGGTCATTGTGTCCGCCGACGGTGAAATGTCGGTGATTGTCACGAATGTCTGGCTGCCGGTATAGGCATCAGACGATGGTGTCGTGGCCGCCGAAAAGAACGTCTGGTTGGTGCTGCCCGGATAGGGATCGCCCGAGTCGCCGTAGTCGATATTCTTCTCCAATTCCCATAGCCCGTCGGCCTGCTCGAGAGCCACCCAAAAGTTTCCGTTCGATGTGTGCCCCGGGTACCATTCCTTCGTGTTGTTGGTCTTGGTATCATCGCAATGCCAGATCAGAAGACCCGAACTCGGCAACGCTCCATCGAAACCGGTTTTCTGACGATTCTCGATGAGGAAATACTCACTACCGCCGGCACCCTCTTCCCACAACCGGAAAATGGTTGGAGAGTTCTCGACTGCCGGAATGTCGACCTGCGACATGCCACTCGATACCACCGTGGGCGTTACGAAGCCGAGTTCTGTGCGGCACCAGGCATCGAAGTGAGCCGGTGATGCTCCCAGCGAACCGTTCCAGGAGCCGTTGGCCATCAAAGACCAGCGACCGATACCGCGTGAACTGCCGTCGGTGTCGTACAAATCGGGAAGTCCGAAGACATGACCGATTTCGTGGCAGTAAACGCCGATTGTGATATCACCCGGTGACAGCCAATACTCCGGTTGAATGCTGAAATCGCTGATCCACACACCGTCGCGCAGATCCGGCGAGATGCCCCATTTGTGCGACCAGATATCGGTGACGTCGCCACTCAGTTCCGCACCGGTCCCCGTGTGGACGACGATCAAACCGTCCATGTAACCATTGAGATCGTTGTCGTAGTCGGAGAAGTCGACGACCGGATCGATCAACCCAATCAGGTCCTCGACCAGCTTCTGAGTGTTTTGCGGATAGCTCCCGAATCCGTACGCGCTGTCGACGTAGTAGGCGTATGTCTCCGGTGCGGTCTGCCAGCCGATTGCCGATGGCAGATCGACGGAGACGATGTGAAAGTTCCCGTAGGATACTTCTTCGTAGTAAGTTCGAACCGACGTCCCCGATGATGCGAACACGAGATCATCGAGATCAGTGGCGGGCACCGACGAGGCTTGATCGGAAAACTCGACACAGACAACGAGCATATTGAAGTCGCCTGAGAGCTGAGTACCGGCGGCCAGCCCCGGACCCTTACGGTTGATTCCGCGTTCGGCGAATGCAGCGAGGTATTCATTGTAGACCTCGGCACCAGCCGCCAGCGCCGGAGACGTCTTCCTGATGTCCGGATGCGCCGAGCAGGCGTCGGCGTCGAACAACCGGCCGGAGAGGCCGATCAGCAGTACGCCGAGAATGATTCCCACAACGTTGAGGTATCCGTTTCGCATCGGTATCAACTCCTTGATCAAAGTGTGAGATCCAGTGCCATGGCCGCCGTGAGGCCGCGGCCGTGTCCAAGCCAAAAACCGCGATCAATTCGAAAGCCGACGTTCAATTCGGTGCGCCAAAATCGCAATCCACCTCCCCAGCCAAACGCTGGTCCGGAGACACCACCGATGGCGGCGCCCAGACGGACCGGCAGGAAGGAGAGCAGGTCGTGCTCGACGCCTGCTGAAAGCACAGGTGTAGTTGAGTACGACAGGCGATCCTCAGTATCGATCGAGATGGCGGTACCGAAACGCCAGCGCGGGGTGCTGTGACCGATACTTACGCGCATGCGAGCGGGCAGGCCACGACGGAACCCGTCGAGCGTTTCTCGTATCTCATTGGCGACCCAGAGTGAATCCTCAAAGTTGTCGACGGTGAGATCGTCGAATTGAAGATAGTAGCGCGTGACTTCGGCGTTGTGTGACCACTGAACTGTGTGAATCACATTCTCGACCGACAGACCGGCGGTCCAGCGGGATCCGAGATCAACCGCCATCCCCAAATCCACGCCGACTCCGCTGCCACCTTCAGCACTGTACACGTCGCCGGTAGCCGAGCCGGCAAGACCGGTGTGTGACGTTCGCAGGTCGGCACGCGCCTCCTCGGCGCGTCCATAGTAGAGTCCTCGAACATAGGCGACACTGGCGCCGGCGAAGACGGGGCGCCCAAAGAGACGGCCGACAGGCAAGCCGTAAGCAACTCGCAGATTCCACGTGGCCAATCCCTCGGCATCGGAATCATCAAATGTCCAGTCCGGTTGCTCGGCATTTCCAAAAAAGATCAGTTCGACAGCGTCGCGGTCGAGTCGTCCGCCACCCGTTGCCGAGCCATCAACGCGCACACTGAGGCGGCCACGACGAATCGCCATGGCGGTGGCGCCCGCATCAGCCGTCATCTGCATGCCCGCTACGGGAATGCGGCTGAGGATGTCGTTCTTGTCGTTGTCGCTGAGTGTGGCGCCATTGTATTTGCGGTAATCATCCCATCCCAATCCGTTGCTGGCCACTCCGGCACCGACGCCGACGAGGCGCAATTGGGTGCCGTGTGACGGTGTGACACCGAGAAACGCCGGATTCGTAAAGGCTGCTTCCAGTCCATGACCGAACGCGCGTGATGCGCCGGTGGTGGCGACCATCTGCGGCGTCCAACCGGCCAGTGCCTGAGGCGACAGCGTGACCACCATGCCAAACAGGGCGACGCCGAGGACGATACGACGAGTGGCGGCAGACGTGTGTGAGCGCATCATCGGAGGTCCTCCGCATTGTCGCGGTCTCCCAGGCGGGTGCTGAGCACCGCCGTGGCGGTCCAATTGACATAGTCCGATACCGCGATTCGTGCCGGGACTCCGTCACCGGGCCCGTTCAGAACGAGACGTTCGCTGACCCAGATCGAATCGCGCTCGAACAGCGCGACATCGTTCTTGTCAAGGATGAAAGTGAGCTGCGATTCTGTTGCCGCGACGGCGTCTCCGTTTCCGTTGGTGCTCGCCGGAGCGACTTGCGACGGCCCCAGGACCAGTTCCGGGTTGGTCGCCAGCGTTAGTGAATCCGACGCAATCGAAATGAGAATCTCACCGCCCAGGGGAAGGTGATTGGCGACGTCGACGGTGATTTCACCGCCGAGAAAGCGGTCGTCCAAATTGTCGTCTTCGTCTTCCGTCAACTCGATCGGTTCAGGGTCGCTGTCCACCGTCGCTGATTCGAGCAGAAGGTGGGCCGGCGCATCGAACACCACACGGGCCACCATGTAGTCCTCGCTGCTGACCGACGCCGCAGTTGTTCCATCACCGTAGGTGACATCGCCGGTGACGACCAACTCCTGCGGGAGCGGATTGAGCAATGCAGCCACCGATCCAATGTCGATTGACGACACTGAAGCAGCAAATTCGTCGGCCGCATCGACAACACCGTTGAATGCAATCCCCTCGCCACCCGGAACGTCCACGCGTCCCGATACCGTGGCGGGCCAGGGGAGGGACGAGGTGATTTCGATGCGTGCGGTGCCCTCGGCCAGGCCAATCGATTCGAGTCCGTTGGGCCACTCGAGATCGGTGGTCAACTCCGGAATGTTCTGTGTCGTCGGCGCGAGCGCCAGTGTTCCCGAAGACAGCACGATGTCATCAAAGCGCGCTTCGACGGCCAGTCCGGTTTCCGTGTCGATGTCAACCACGCTACCGGCCGATCCCGGTGATGACACCGTCGCATCGAACACAACGCGTGACTGGTGTGCATTGAGATCAGCGGCGTAGCCGTCGAGTGAAAACGTCTGAACGTCGTTGGAATGCGCCGGTATTGATACTTGGCCACCGAGAGAACCGGCGCCGTTGGCTATATCATCTGTATGCCAGTTGACGGTCAAGGGTACGGGTGAGTTGTTCTGCCAATGGACGGACAACTCACCAGCCGTAAATTCCGCCTCGTGAATGTTGTGCTCGGATGAAATCGCAAAGGAGTCGCGCGACGCGTAGTCGAACGCTGACACGGCCCCGCTACCGGAACTGATCTGAATCCCGTCCGGGAGTTCCGCAATGACAGTTACCGATTTGTCGGCGGCCGTCAGTACCGTACCGCCAAGTGTGTAGAAGGCCAGTTCGAGATCCCATTGCGAGCCGATGGTCCCCGGCGGAAGAGCAGCATTCGTCGACGCCGTCGATCCCGTTGGGATAGGACCACCGACCGGTACCGTAGCAAAGGCGTCGGACGCTTCTCCGTTGAACAAGGAGACGGCGACAGAATCGAGGGTCAGTCCAAGATCATTAATGACGGTAACCGCGAGGGCTCCCTCGACGACCTCTGCGGTTTGGAAGTCGGCGACTTCCGGGAGCGACTGCCGCGTTTCGCCGGAGAAGGCCGCGATCAATCCTAACGGCCCCTGATACAGTTCCTCAAGCGCCAGCGTTCGCGATGTTGTTGCGTTGGTCGCCAGTCGGATACCATCCAGCGGCACATCGGCATTGGTTGAGAGCGGCGCGACGCTGAGATTGTCCTCGACGAAGACGCTGTCGAGGACGCGGTCAATGTGGAACGTCACGCCCGCATCTTCCGACCACTGCAATTCGTCCACGTCGATGTGCTCGACGATGTAAGGGACGTCCATTGCGCGATTGGCCAGCGGCACCCGAAATTCAGCCGACCACGTCGGCGCCTTGGGGCTCTCCAAACCGCAACCGGCACTGATCATCAACGCGATGAACCCGATGGCAATCAGCCGAGACGGCAGATTTCCAATCGTACTCGTTGTGTTTAATGGACAGTGCGCGTGCATGGCCCCCCCAAGGCACGTTTGTTGGCAAACTTCGCCGTCACTTGGTGCAAGGGAGATGCCAACTGTGCCTTCGAGGGGCTCGCGCGCAACCGTAAGCCACTTAATAACAGTATTTTACTGACATGTCAAAGGCCAGTGCGAACCGTCTCCGTGGTTCCGATGAGCCCGATGGATATGGTCTTGCTCCCATACTCAGGGTTCCAATCACCGATACCGGGGAGAGGTCAGAATTGATCTAATCGGGCCCGATCAGCCCGTGTGGCGCGCGAGTTGCTTGGCGCAAACTTTGCGACGCAGAACCGAGCGTTTTTCGGCCAAAGCGCTTGACAAACTTCATGATAGCGCGTAATTGCTTATGAAGACAATGCGGTGCCAGTCAGGGCGCTCCGTGAAACCGACGATGGTCTTCTGTTAGAAAATCCTCATTAGTAGCGGAACAGACTGGCTCCGATTTCACTTCTTTGATTATGTGAAGAAGAGGGTGCTTTAAGGAGGCACGCGGTATGTCACACCGGAAGGCAATCATCGCCATTCTGATGGCCTTGGTCATGGTGTTTGTCTCCATCCCTGTGTCGATAGCCGGCGGTCCGGCCACTCATGATCGCGACGCGGTGAAGACTGATGGAGGAGATGGACATCCATGGGATGATGGCACAGATGATCAGGACACGACGCCACCCGACGATGAAGCCGAGCCACAGCAATCAGAGGTTCAGCCGAACCCCGAAACCGAACTGATGATGAGTTCGGCTGTGTATGGGCCTTTCTCGGGCTGGATGACGTCAGTTTTGCATCGTCTGTGGAAATCCATTGAAACCGAGGTGAAGCGCATGCGGCTCGCAGACACGAAGTACAAAGCGAGGCGCATCCAATGAACGACCGACATTAAACAGGGTTAGCGATCCAGTCGATGAAACCCCTTCCTCACCATGACGCTGGACCGTTGCTCCGGGCTTTCCCCAGAATCCAGGGCCTGATTGAGCAACGGAACTGGTCGGCGGCTTATGAGGCTCTCAGTGTCCTCGAGTCCGCAATCGATGACGCGGCACCCGCGCGAGGCGAATGGGCACTACTGCGTGCCCAATGCGCCGTCGAACTGGGTCATTATACAGAAGCCGTCGATCTGGGACGGCAAGCGTACGCATCATTCCAACTGACTTCAGACAACGAACGCATCGGCTTGGCTCAAAGTGTTCTGGGCCGGGCCTACCTCGGCCTGGGTGATACCAAGAATGCGCGGATCCATTCACGCGATGCGTTGGGTGCCTATCGTCGTCTCGGCGACGTCCAGGGCATGGCGCGCTCGTATAACCAGCTTGCGCGTATCCACTTTGTTCGCGGCGAATACGGCGCCGCGGTGGAACATCTCGATGATGGCATTGACCTCTATCGTCGGCTGTCCGACCAGGCCGGCGAGGCCCGGCTGTTGGGCAACATGGGCCGGATTCATTTACTGGTTGGCAAATGGACGGATGCCGAAGTCGTTCTGACCAAGGCACTGACATGCGCCGAAGACTCGAACAATAAGCCATCGTCTGCCCGCAACCTCCTGTCATTGGCATTCCTGGCAACTCTGAAACATGACTTCACCACCGCCGCGGAGCGTTTGGAAAGCGCCCTTGTCTATATTGAGAGTGCGGAACTGGCACGTGAGCGGTCTATTTACCACGAGTACGCCGGGTGGTGGCACTTCGGACAACGGCATTGGATCCAGGCCAAAGAGGCGTTTCGTCGATCGTTGAATATCGGTCGTCGGCTCAGCGCCGAGAACGATTTGGTGTCGCAGTCTCTGCGGGGTTTGGCCGAGTGCGAAGCGGCCCTCGGTGACTGGTCGCAATGCGACCGGCTGGCCGAAGAAGGCTTGGCGGTCGCTATCGCCATTGGCGAACGCTCCGAAGTCGGAAGCCTCTACCGCGTGCGGGCACGGTCATTGGCCGAGCTGGGGCAGACCGAGGAAGCGCTGGCCCACTTGGAAAAGGCCATCGAATGCCTGGAATTAGTTGGTGACCCGTACGAGTTGGCTCGTTGTGATGTCGCCAAAGCAGAGGTCTTACGCCGTGTCCAGCCGGAGGATGGTGAGACAGTGGTAGACGCGCTGGATTCGGCGGCCGACCGGCTCAACCGCCTCGGGGCAACCGAGCAACTGATCGACGTTCGCTGGATGCTCGTGGATGCGCATCAGCGCTCAGGCCAAGTGGATCGCGCACTGGAAATTGCCCGGCGCCTGGTGGACACCGACTCTCCCGGCACCGTCATGGATCGTGGGCCTGAGGTTCTCCACGCGATTGCCCAGCGGTGCGCGGAACGAGCACGGTCGACGGAGAATGAATTTCGTCTGGGTGGAATTGCGTTGGGATCCGGTGTGGCCGGCGATGACGACAATGCCCTGACCGGCGCCATTGAGTTCTATCGCGACCGGTTGCATGCGTCTCGCGTCGTGCTCGTAGAGGTGATGGCCGACGGCAAGCGCTCGGGCGCTCCCCTGGTTGTCCATGGAGCCGATGACCGCTTTGGCAACCGCGTTGCGGCGTTCGCTGCCAATTCCTATCAACGGCATCTCGTGGTTGATGAACCGCGGATCTACTGGGCCGTGCATCGCATTCCTGATTTGGCGGCGGCGTTGCGCGACGATGACGGACAGGAACCACGTTCGATTATCTCCGTGCCCATCGAATTAGGTCCCGGTTCCACTGGGTTGCTGTACGCCGATTTGAGTAACGACGATTACGAGTCCGGTTGCGACTTCCGGTCGCGTGATATCGATTTTGCCGTAGCCTTCGCCGAGATCATCGCGTGGCATTCCACCCGCATGCGGTCGAAGGGACTGTTCCGCGATGTGCAGCGCCTGCGAGATCAACTCGCGCGTGAATCGGACTTCCCGAGTATCATTACACAGAATGCCGAATTCCGTACCGTGCTCTCACGGACGCGTCTCATTGTCGACGCCGATGTGTCGGTTTTGTTGCAGGGTGAAACCGGTACCGGGAAGGACCTGCTGGCCAAGGCGATTCACTACAGCAGCGTGCGACGCGACCACCGTTTCGTGTCCGTCAATTGCGCAGCGCTACCGGAATCATTGCTGGAAAGCGAGTTGTTCGGCGCGCGCAAAGGCGCGTACACCGGCGCCGACCGGGATAAGAGCGGCTTGTTTGAAGAGGCCGGTGGCGGAACATTTTTCCTCGATGAAATCGGCGAGATGCCGTTGTCGGTTCAGGTCAAACTCTTGCGTTTTCTCGAAACGAAGGAACTGACACGATTGGGTGATACCAAGCCGCGTCGCGTCGACGTGCGCGTTATCTCTGCCACGAATCGCGACCTCTCCGGTGAGGTGGAACGGGGCACATTCCGACAGGATCTGTACTACCGCTTGTCCCCGGTGACGTTTACTCTTCCGCCACTCCGCGACCGAACTGAAGATATCCCGCTTCTGATTGATCACTTTATGGCCAAAGTCAGGGAAGAGGCCGGGCGGCAGGTGACTTTGTCGCCTGAGGTCGTGCGCGTGATGTCCTCGTATCAGTGGCCGGGTAATGTCCGTGAACTGGAAAACGAAATTCGCAAAATCGTACTGCTGTCTGCGCCGGATGAGGAAGTCGGTGTCGATCGGCTCTCAAGCAAGTTTTTCGAGCATCCCGAAGACCTGGCAACGTCTACGAGCCAGGACATCCCCGACGATTTCCAACTTTATGATCACTTGGCCCAAATCGAACAACGGTATATCGCGCGCGCATTGGCCGAGTCCGACGGTGTCAAAAAGCATGCGGCCGCGCTACTCGGTATCCCGGAGTCCACACTGAGACTCAAAATGAAGCAGCACGGCGTCCGCCGGCCCCGCTAACACGCACAAAACAAAGCATTAATGGATGTAGCGATACCCCTCGCGGTCGCGCAGTCTGTCGTGTGACCGTGCGTATATGTCTGTTATAGCGATTGTCAGAACTATCTTCCGATTGAACACGCGCTGTAGTACGGGCGCCTCGTTTACACTGAGTCAACCGAAGTGCCCGTGCCGCCTGGCCGAGGCGCTTGCAGTGAGCGGAGTCGAACTGGCCATGCTACGTTTCCGAAAACCGGAACGGAGTTCTAATTGTTGCTATAACTTGTTGTCATTCCCGCGAAAGCGGGAATCCATTCTCCGCG
>WJJR01000294.1 GCA_014729565.1 Candidatus Zixiibacteriota bacterium
CCCGTGAAACCGTCCACGTTCAAATGACCACACCATCTCGGCCGCTTTGGCGGTAGTGCCGTCGTGTTCCATCGCGATTTCCGCGAGCACCGCACGATCGTTTTCGCCGACCTGCACATGACCACCAATCACATTCTGTGTGTACTTCGCGTCGCCTTCGCGCTTCTTGATGGCTCCAGTCAAACCCGACAGCCCGACTCGCACGATACCCTGATAACCGCTGACCTGTACACCGATCATTTGTTCGGTCAGGCTGTTCGCACGGATATCGGACGTGAGAGCCTGGACGGACACCGCGCGATTCTTATCCGACTGCAACCAGAGACCATTGAACCGCGACAGCGACGGTTGAATGAATCCCCCATCGGGACGATTGGCGATGCGCGATCCCAACAGACGCGACCGCCGTCCGACAACCAGCCCGCGTCCCCAGCGCGGTTCGACATTGCCCGCCTGAAGTGTAACGCCGTGGCTGCGTACTTCAATCACTCGCCGCTGCCAACGCGCGCCACGGCCATCGTGACGCCAGTTGAACAGCGCCGTCCAGTTGTTCCCTTCGATCCGACCGGTCGTGTAGCCATCGTTTTCGACCGGCGACGACAACTGCCCATCAAAGCCCGTCCGCCAGCGGACGGCCATGTCACGCAATGTTGTCGTGAGCAGGTTTTCCGACCGGGCAATATCGGCGGTAGAATCGGGAGAGGAGAGGTAGCCGGCGTCAGAACCGGGAAGTGCTTCGAGATCCGAGGCCGGTACAAACGCGCTATCCAAGCCAAGACGAATCGTCTCGATTAGATCATCGTACTCGTCCTGCGTAATCTCGCCTTCGCGCAGCGCCTCCCACAAATCTTCTTCCGATTCATACGGACGCACCGATGGCTGTTGGGCGAGTGCCCACTCAGACAAAGTCAACGCCGCAACGGCCAATGCACTGGCGATGAGCGCGGGCACGGTGCGCGCCCGCGCAATGTGTCGTCTCATGTTGTGTTCGACCCAGGTGTTGCGTTTTCACACTAAAACAAAAACATGAACGTCAATCGCGAGTTCAGCCCGACCTTGTCGCCATAGAGTCCTGTCGCCCACTCATCCTCGCTCGGATCCTGCAGAATGCTGTGTCCACCGTACGTGGGGAGATCTTCCCTCCGTACGATTTGCATCCCGAATCGTGTTTCGAGGAGAAACCGGTCGCTCAGGACACGTATTGATGGCCGGATGCCGAAAATAATTCCATATGCCTCAGTGTCGAAATCGCTGATATCATCGCGCGCCAGGACAAACTCCGCAAACGGTCCGATGCGGAGGTGTTCGTAGAGCGGCATGTCACCGAAGACGATCAATCCGTACTCGTTCCATTGGTCGGAAGGGTAGCCCGCAACACCGCCAATCACGCGGCTGGTGCCGCGATGCTGATAATGAAGACCGATTCCCCATCCCTGATACAGGCGTGCGCGAATGGACACACCGTTGTCCCATCCCGCCGCGACGCGCCATGAGGTATCGTCGCCGGCGACTGATCCAGTGGTGGACACAAGGAGCGATAGCGCGAATACGAGTGCGACAAAGAGGGCCGACCGCTTGAGATTGTTCAAACGCATGCGCACCTCGCCTAGAAGTAGATGATGAATTGAAGGACCGACCCTGGTCCCAGTTCTTCACCAAACGTAAATCCCGACCAATCATCAGAGCCACCGGTCGTCTGAATGACCTGCTGATCATGCTTCGCACGAGACCAGTAGTCGGAATTGTAGTAGGACAGGCCAATCCCAAACCGTGATTCCAATACGAAGCGATCCTTATAGCTGAAGGTTGGTCGAATTCCGATTGTGAATTGGAGTCGTCGGAACGCGTGCAATCTGTGTGTTGTGGTCGGTGATCCGGGATAATCGTTCTCGGTTTCATCATAGCTGAACTGCGCTCGAACGAATGGTCCGACATCGATCCATGAGCTGATCGGAGTTTCGCGATAGAGCATGAGTGCCGCGAGCATCGAGCGTCTGTTGAATTCCCGCGGAGGTTCGACGTGTGTGAGCGAGTCAACCGTGCGACTGGACTTCTGAGATCGTTCCAGGAGGTCCGGTTTCACCGTCAACCCCACACCCCACTCCTCCGACAACCGATACCGCAACCCCAACCCATCGTCCCAACCGATTCCCCAACGGTGCGCCATCTTGTCGCCCGGCTCCTCCGCCTGGGCAGACGATCCCATCATGCCGCCGCACACCAGTGCGCACAGCATCAACGTGAAAACCAGCTTCATTGTGGTTCCCTTCTCCGGCGTGGATTACAGGATCACTAAATAACCAACTACGCAGACCGGGTCAAGCCCGCGATTGTGTTCAGATTGAGAAAGTGGTGCTAATAGGGGATAACTATAACCCGTATTCGCGGATCTTGCGGTACAACGTGCGCTCGCCAATACCCAGGAGTTTCGCCGCCTGGGCACGGTTCCCTTCGGTGTGACGCAACGCCTCGGCGATCCGGTCCCGTTCCGACTGGCGCAGAGACGGGAACGGTTGTTCCGGTGTGACGGTTGATGCGGTGGATTGAACATTGCTTAAGTGCGCAACTTGCTGTTTGATCTGATCGAGATCACGTTTCAGTTCCGACAACGCCCTGAAAATCATCTCGCGTTCGACATTCTCCGACCGTCGTCCGGTGACCACCGGCAGTTGCATCGACGGTCGGCCGCTGGTCAGCACCTCGGACAACGTCCGATTATCAATCGGACGATCCGGTGAGTAAACGTTTGCTCGATCAACGAAGTTACGCAGCTCGCGAATATTCCCCGGCCAATCATAATCAATCAGGCGAACCAGCGCATCTTCCGATACGTGGTTGAGCAGACGGTTACCGGGGGAGACGTCTCCTGTGAAGTGATGCGCCAATAACGCGGGAATATCACCGCGCCGCTCCCGCAACGCCGGCAATCTCAACTGCACCACCGCCAACCGGAAATACAGGTCACGCCGGAACTGCCCGTCGTCGACCATCTCATTCAGGTCACGATTGGTGGCTGCGACAATACGAAAATCGACCGGGATCGATTCGGTTGCCCCGACTCGTCGTACCTGTCGCTCTTCTAACACGCGCAATAATCGCGCCTGTACACCCGGCGACGTCTCGCCAATCTCATCGAGGAAGATCGTTCCCCCGGCAGCCGCCTCGAACACACCCTGCTTCCGGCCAAACGCATCGGTAAATGCGCCCTTCTCATGACCGAAGAGTTCGCTCTCGAGAATGGTCTCGGTAAATGCAGAACAGTTCAGCGCCAGAAATGGACGGTCGGCCCGACGGCTGTTGCGATGAACCGCCCGTGCCGCCAACTCCTTGCCGGTTCCCGATTCGCCTTCGACCAACACGGTTGCATCCGACGACGCCGCCGCAAGCAGGAGATCCGACGCCGCGCGCAGCGCAGGTGACAATCCGACCCACTGGCAACGTGCGACACGTTCGCGATCGGACAGAATCGCACTCAACCGTGCCGACCACTCATCGGGAGTGAAATCACGCGAGAACAAATGCGCGACGCCCCAGCGTTCGAGAATGGTCGTGTCGATGTGCGTGGTGCTGTCGAGCGCCAACACGATATCGGCGGTCGGTGCGCGGTGACGCACTTTCTGCAGCAGAGAATCAATCGGCAGATCGCTGGCGCCCGGGTCGATCAGAAGGATATCGAGCGGGCGCTCCGGCAATTGGCGCAGCGCCGTCACCATCCCGTCGCAAGCCGTATGCGTGCCACCGAGTGGGACCGTTCCCTGGCGCCACCGCCCGGCGAGCGTATCGTCACCGGTGACACTGAGAATTTGTAGAGACGACTCCGCCATTGGCCTCACACACAGATACCGCCGCACCGGATGCTGACCGGACGGGGAAGAAGCCAATCTAATGGAATGGTGAAGTTACGGCAACGGCGTGTCTCAGCGGGCGGGCGCCGGTCCGGGCTCATCGCCGCTGCGCCGCGGCAACGGCGTCGGGGATGACGACTCCGGCTGCGGTGAGACTGTCTGGGGCTGGGCTGGTGGTTCAGAATCCTCATCCCTGGGACGGCGTCCGAATCGCGTCGATACCACCGCACCGGTTCCCACTGTTACGACGACATACCCGATGACCATGGCCAGCCCGACCAGCGCAAACGTGACAATTCGGAAAATACTGCTCACCGCGTGAATGCCCGTCATCCACACCGACACCACCGCCAGCAGCGGGATGGACTGCAGCGTCATGAGGCCGGCAATGGTCTGGGTTAATGGTGTTCCGGCAAACAGACCAGTATTGTCACTGATCTTCTCGCCGATGAACAGTCCAATTGCCGCATGCGCGAGCACCAAAGCCGCCACGACCAACAATGGCACAACGAAGATCGCCACCGGTATGCCAATAATCGTAACGAACAGAATTGAGATGGCCGGAATGAACAAAATCTGAAGCAGGATGCCCATGAAGAAGCTCTTAACGAACGATCCTTCAATACGCGTTTTGACCTTGCCGACGTTCTTGGCGGCGAGTGCATACGCAATCAGCACGAGGAAAATCCAAAACAGGACTTTCATCAATACAATGGCGGTGAATGTCTGACGCGCCCAGTTGACACCGCCCGGTCGCCAGTCTTCGCCGAAGAGCTTAAAGAACAGCTCATTGCGCATCCCGCCAATGCGTCCGCCCGGTTCCTTGTTGATTTCCGAAGCGACCACGTCCTCGCCGACAATCGCCTGCGGACCGATATGAATCGTTCCAAATGGTGCGATCGCTCCCTGGTCAACGGTTCCCTGAACGTCGATGGTGCCGAAGACCGATACGACCGAGCCGTTGACGCGCCCCAATACTTCGATATGGCCGCCGAAAATGGAAACGACATCGCCATCGATCACCTCATCGGGTTCGATGGTGATGACATCGCTGAACATCTGAAAGATCTGAGCCTGAGCATCGTCG
>WJJR01000295.1 GCA_014729565.1 Candidatus Zixiibacteriota bacterium
CCCCCACATGGTACCGCCGATAGCCCACGTTCCCAACGTGACTATCGGCAGTTCCAAGTCACTTATTCCGAGTCGTCGTCGTTCCACTTACGCGGCTCGGGGGATGTCTTCGAGTTCATCCGCTTCGCGCACACCGCTGCGGCCGAGATACCGCTGGCCGGTCTGCATGATGGTCGGCCAGAATACGATGACCAGCGCAACCAGGGACGCAAACAGGACAATCCCGACAATCCATTTGATCATGTTCATGGTATCATCCTTTGAATTCCATTTGATGCCCGGAATGTTCACATTCGGCATCTTCACATTCGGTACTTTCATCTGTCACATCCTCCCGTCGAATGGTTGCATTCAACCCATTTTAGAAATGGAACTCAAGCACATCGCCGTCCGCGACCTCATGGTCGGCGGTCACTCGCGAACCATCAAAACCGCTGGTACCCCAAATACGGGCAAATTGTAGCTGTTCCGCAATCTCTTTATGGATCCCTCGTGCCGCATCACCCACATTACCGCCTATCGGCAGCAGAATGGGATCATTCAGGTCGGCTTCGTGACCCGGTGCTTTTGTGTATACGCGGATCAGCCCCAACATTTTATAAGCACCGGCGAGAAATTCGTTCAATCCCGTCCCCTGTGTCAATGACACCGGCCAAATTGTCGTGCGTTCCCCCACAACATCGGACAACAAAGCGAGTCGGGTGTCCGAATCCGGGATATCATTCCCCGTGGCCACGATTGCAACCGGCACGTCCAATGCGGTGGGCAGTTTTGGGTCGGGGTCCACCAGATTCCGGAGACGCACCTTACCTTCGTGCACACGGTTGATAATGTAGTCGTATTCAGAGAGGATGTCATCGTCGCCGAGCGACATCACCAGCACCGCCACGTCGGTCGTGCGAATGATGTTGAACACATACGGCTCGCAGAACTGCGGCGAGATCGATGGTGTGTCAACCAATTGCAACTGCACATTTTCCCACTGCGCCATGCCCGCCACCGGCTTGTGCGTGGCGTACGGCCACTCGGTGACCTCGACATGCGCGCGTGTCAGTGCGGCCAGAATGCTTGACTTGCCGGCATTGGGCGGACCGAACAAGACAAACTGTCCGGCGCCTTCGCGCGGAATGTGATCGGGCGCCGAGTGCCGCGTGGCGCCGTGCTTCTGGGGCTTTTCGATCTGAACCTTGAGCTTGGAAATCTTGCGTTTCAGTTCGCCGACGAGATGATCGGTCCCCTTGTGTTTGGGAATCTCGCGAAGCATCCGCTGCGCGAGTTCGAGACGGATCTTCGGATCCTTCTCGTCGCGGTACTGATTCTCAAGCTCAACATATTGTGGCGGCAGATTGGCCGGCATAACCCCACTCCATGACTCGTCATATCAAAATATCACGCGGTCCGCGCCAGTGCAAGTCACAGCGCGTATGCATCTCCGTTGCGCCTCAAACAAAACGGGCGGCTCACCGAGCCGCCCGAACGCTGTTTTCCAATATGTGGGCCGCCTTACTTCAACACAATCCACCCCGGCTCTTCGCAAATATCATCGATCGCCTTGACGTCGGCGTCCGAGGGGATCGAGTTTTTGTAGTAGTCGCCCCACTTGTCCGCATCGACCTTGTTGCCGTGGATATCATACGGCTGCCTGGCGTAAGTGCCAATCGAGCGATTGTATTTCGTCGAGGGAAGCGTCAGCTTCGGTTGATCGTCGGGAATCAGACGGTTAAGCTGATCGAAAAGCGTGTTGATCTCCTGAACATACAACTCGCGTGCGTACTCGTTGAGGTTCTCACGGTCGGCTGGATTCTGATTCTCACCCTCGTCATACCGTCCTTTGATCCCCCAGACATACGCCCACTCCGCCGATGACGAATGATCGGTTCCGAACAGGTCAAAAGCCGTCGGCACCCATTTGTTGATGTACTTTTGAATGAGCGGAACGGGAATCTTGCCGGCCTTGAGGATACGCTTCAAACCGGTGTGGCCGGTCCCCAGGTGATACGCTTCCTCTTTGAGCATCGGCCCCATTGACCGGGCCAGTGGCGCAAAGGCGGACCGCGACAGCATCTTCAACTGGAACTTCCCGTCACGATCGATGAATTCGGTGTACACGTAGAAGTCGAGCCAGTTGTCGACAATCTCGTTGAATGAGCCGAGCAAACGGTTCTGCTCGAAGGCGCGTCGCTCCAGCAGCTTGACCGCCTCGACCTTGCCCGACGATCCGAAGTTCTGGATCAGCAAGTGACACATCTGATAGCCGTGACGCATTTCTTCGCACATCACGCGAAGCAGTGAATCGAGGTCGCGGTCACTGGGCGCGGTGTTGACGAGGCGCCGCTGCTGCTCGACCGAACCGAACTCCGTATCGCCCTGGTATACGATCATGTTCATGAGGCCATCACGCATTCGCTGATCGGGCATCTGGAGAACGCGCTCATACTTGTCCTTCCCCTTCATGTCGCCGAACTCGATCTCGTTGGTCTCGAGGTCTTCGTACTTCGCTTCGAACGTGTAGTGTTCAACCAGCTTGGGATCGAGTCCGATGTCGTCGCGCCATTCGCGAAACAGGTCAATCCAGTCATCAAACGTGGAAATGCGTGCCATATGGTCTCCTGTGTAGCCGGTCAGACCCCTCTGCGGGCCGTAATCTCCGTCCATGGGTGAGCCGCATCTGCGGTCCCTTATCCAGATTACGATTCCGCCGCTCAAATGACAACCAATTTCGTTTCGAATTTCCTGTCTGCGTCGTGACAGAAACCGGCGCAAATCCTACGGCGAGTTGGGAATACTCGACGTCGTCATGGGTAGGATAGGCGTGCGGGGACGCGGTGACTTGATTGACGGTCCGAGAGGGCTTTTTGCTTGACCGCGCTCCGGCGCGAGGTCTATCATTGGCACCTGTTTTCTGGCGCCGCAAGCGACGGCGGCTCAAGGCCATAGCTGGAGGATTATCGTTGATGAAGCGGACAATTGCGCGACTGTGTGCTGCCAGCTTTCTGGCGGCTTTACTTGCCGGATGCCTGATTTCGGGACCTGAGCCGGTGCCCGACTTTCTCTCCAAGGTCCGGATCCAACCCGATCAGAATCTCGAGGCGGCCCCGGAAGGCTCCATTTACGAATTATGGACGTTTGACCTACAGGCCGGTAATCTTCCCGATCCGACCACGTTCCAGTCGCTGGTGCGGTTCGACTGGGACCCGGTGAACTTCCGCGCCCTCAAGGAAAATGGTGAACCGTTCGAGTTGTATTCGCCCACGGGGACGGGATATGACACCGGTGTCAATCTGGCCGATGCGGGCTTCCTTCTTGTCACCATCGAGCCACGCATGGACATGAACCCGAACTTCCCTGATGGTCCCGGCATCATGTTCTACCTCGACTTGAGCCAGTTCGGCGCACCGACGTCACCGCTACGGGTGAACAAGTCCGCCACGCTGTCTCTGTTCGATCCTCTGACCGGGATTCAGCCAACATCGGGCGATGCGAGCTTCTCGCTGGTGTCGCAGACGACTCAGTACCAGAAAACGCTGAACGGCGAAGAGGTCTGCTGGCGCGATGAATCGCAGGGCATGGGTCTGTGGTTCTGCGAACCGGTGGTGCGTGATCTGGTGACCGAAGACACCGCGGGATTCAATGTCTTTGACCCGGACAACGCCGATACCGTGATCAACGATACGACGTATCGGTACCGCGGGACCTTGTTCACGCGTGACGTGGACCGCAATCTCGACGGCATTCCGTATCAGGTGTGGATCTTCCCCAAACAGCCTGAACTGTCCTGGTCGAATTTCGATTTGAATGATCCGCTGTTCCGTTTCACCACGCCTGATCTGGTGTTCCGTGACAGCGTTCCGATTCATCCGCACCCCTTGGACAACGGACCACCCGAGACCGGCATCAACGCACAGGGGAGCAACCCAATGGTGCGCGATGGCGATACGATTGGCTTCATGTACTTCAATCCGCAGGATCTGACCGACACGTGCTTCCTGCGTGTCGACCACCCGGAGAGCACGTATTGCCAGTCGGAGTCCGAGGAGTTGAAGTTCTCGGAGTTCAGCGATACCAACCTGATCATTCGTCAGTACACCGATAGTTGGGCCGACACATCGATCACGCCGTCACTGGGGAATCTGCCACAGGTCTGGTCGTTACAGACCGGATTCGCCTTCGAGGCGTGGGTTGTATTCGATAGCGCGAACAACCCCGACCATCCCCCGCTCTCTCTGGGACAGATGGATAGTGTTGTCATTGAAACGAACTTCGTTGATATCGGCGGTGATCTCTTCCCCATTCCGGAGCCGGTGTTCCTGACGAAGCGCGTGCCGGACGATTCGGCGATCTATTACGATCCGGCCACGGCCGACCCGAATTTCCATTTCCCCGGCGAGGACTTTCTCGATCTGGGACTCCGGCCGGATCTTCCCAGCCCCTTGGACCTGTTGAATTTCCCGGATGCGCAGCGAATCAAGGTTTGGATCACGCTGGAACCGGTGGCCTACGATCCGGAACCGCTAAAGCCATTTGCCCAACTCTTGACATATGTCGGTGAGGTGCTCCCTGACGATCCCGGCGATCTGCAGGCCGCCCAGCAGGACTGTGCGCTGCGAGGAGACACGGCTGCGCAGTCGACAACCCCGCCGGTGCTCAGTTACCCACTCCAGTTCCGGCCACTC
>WJJR01000296.1 GCA_014729565.1 Candidatus Zixiibacteriota bacterium
GCGTGATGGAGAGCGGTGATCAGGATTCCGGTGGCCAGCCCCACCGACTCAGTGGCATAATAGGTCTTCGTGGTGCGTCCATCGGGGAGCTTCTCATACAGTTTCGAAAAGACAGCAATGAGGTATGGGGCGGTTTCCAGGAACGGTTTGTTTTCGTCGGTACCCAGGGCCTCAAGAGCCGCGAGCCATTCGGGTGTGGCGCGATGGGTGTAAAACTCGTGCTCTTCGTTTTCTGCCGCGACGCGGATTTCGTGCTTCACGTCCGGATCGCTCACCACCACGAAATGCCAGTTTTGCAGGTTCGCCCCGCTCGGCGCGGTTCCGGCGGCACGGAGGCAGTCCTCGATCACCTCCCGCGGGACCGGTCGATCAGAGAACTCGCGGACCGTCCGACGCCGATTGACCTCAGCATAGAACTCTGCCGCGCGACGTTTCATCTCATCAATTGGATACTCACGATAATTCGGTAGGGGAACGAACTTCGGCTGAGCCATATAACTGCCTCACTTCCTCTAAATGTGGAGCGTTCCGCTCCAACATTAGCGGTGATTCGGCCAAATGCAACCCGATTGCGCTGACCGGAGGAGGCCGGTATGTTCTGATTTGAGTCTGCTCACATTCGGAGGTGGATCATGCAACGATTCGGACTTACGCTGCTGCTCGGATTATTCGCTGTCAGTTTGGCTGACAGTGATGGAAGTGCCTATGAGTTGCGTCTCAAGGAAGCATCGGGAGTGACGGCGGTTGGAGATACGTTGTTTCTCGTTGGTGATGACAATCCGGGACGACTCTTCAAACTTCCCATTCCAGATACAACTGTGCGGGTCTTCGCACCTGATCCCGACCACCTGATCGAGGTACCGTTGCCGGGTGCCGAACTGGCCGTTGATCTGGAGGCGATTGATGTCCTGGCGGACGGACGAATTGTCGTCTTGTCTGAAGATCTGACTGCCCTGGTTGGACCGCTATCGTCGGACAATGATGTAAACGGTTTGATCGCTCGTTATCCACCGGCGATGAACGAGTTCGGGAATCGTGGGGTGGAAGGGCTTGCGGTTCGGTCGGCAAATGGCGGATCGGAGGTCGCGGTCCTGTGGGAAGGCGGATATGGGTACCTGCCTCTCATTCCCTTTGAATTGCAGCCACCGATTGGACATGAACCGCTGAAACCGGTTGTCATCATTCACCCCATTCCCAATGACAGCACTGTCGGTTGGGTCAGTCACGACAATCGCCTCATTACATTGAATCCCCCAGAGCCACCGGGAGAGGTACCCGACGCGTTACGATATCGGGGCGCGGATTTGGTATGGCATCAGTGGCAAGATGCTGACAGCACCGTCGATGGATTCATCGTCGTGATTGCCGCGTCGAATTCTCCCAAAGACAATTCTCCGACTCATCTGACAGGCGAACTGCAGCGATTCGATCTGCATGGAGAGCCGGTTGGTGATCCGATCGATTTACACGCGGAAGCGTTGCGTCTATTGAATGACGCAGTGCTGAACCAGGATGATCGTCTGCCCGATTCTCTCGCCGAGCACATGCAAACAGTTCACGAGATGTTCGCGGCGCGCGATGAATACAGTGCCAATTTCGAGGGGTTGGGTTGGTCGCGTCCGGGCGAACAGTTGGTGGTCGTCTTCGACGGTTACCCGACCGAGCCGACATTGGTGTTCTTTATTGATGTGCCGGAGGCGTGGAAGTAGCGAACCTACGACTGCTCGCTGGCTTCCTTGGCGGCATAAATCGCCCAGCGGGTAATCGGCGGGCCAAGGGTTTCGTAGACGATGACCGCCGCCAGAATGATCGCGGAGATCATGGACCCGATATGTGAATAATGTTCGCTCGCTTCGCGCATCAACCCGATGGCGACACCGGCTTGAGGAATGAGCGCCCAGCCCAGGTGAGTTTTGATCGGGCCGGTCAGCTTCATGCGAGAGGCCGCCAGGAAGTGGCCGATGTATTTGCCGACAGCTCGAGCAATGATATAACCTACCCCCAGTGCTCCCAACGTACCGAGATTGCGCACATCGAGTTTGGCGCCCGACAACACAAAGAACGCGATATACAACGGTTGTTCGGTCTGTCGCAGTTCGACATAGGCCAGCCGGTGCATGACCGAGAGGTTGGCGGTCATGGCGCCAACCGCGGTCGCGGCCATCAGCGGCGAGATATTCAATGTTTTGGCGGTACCAATTGCCACCAGCACGCCGGCGATGATGACCATCAGCAATTCGGCCTGGTCATCGACCTTTGATTCCATAAAACTTAAGATCCAGCCAATGACGCCACCGACGAGCAGTGATCCCAACGCTTCATAGACTGTCCATCCCAAGGCACGTGCCACGCCAGTCGCGTCACTCACCGGCCCGAGATTGAGCACGAACGTGAACAACAAGATGCACAGGATGCTGTTGGCTGCGACCATCGAAATGAGCAGATCGCTCAACGGGCCGCGGGCGTCGTACTCGCGCACCACCAACAGCGATACCGACGGGGACGTCGCAATCGAGATCGCTCCCAGTAGGGAGGCGGCATACCATTCCAGCCCGAACAACTTGGCGGTCAACGTGACCAGGATGAACGATCCGGTGGTTTCGGCGAATGCGAGACGTACCAGTCGCCGTTCGACACGACGGAAGTGGTTAAGTTCGAAAACCCCGCCGATGGCGAACATGATCATGCCCAACGCGAGGTCGCTGACCAACTCCACGTCGGCGAGCGCGCTCTTGTCGAGCAGATGCATGACCGATGGGCCCAACAGCAGGCCCATGATCAAATACCCGGTGACCTTGGGAACCTTGAATCGCTTGGCCACCTTGCCGCCGAGCAGTCCCAGGAGCATGACCGCCCCGACAGTCAGCAGTTCGCTGAGCGGGGACCCGAATTCGGTAAATGAGAACGGACTATTCACAGGGATCGTGGTGTGGGAGTCGCGTTACGGCTCCATGCCATCAACGCTCGCGTGATTTCGCTGTCTCCCACAATCGGTCCATTTCGTCCAGTGTGGCATCATTGAGACTGCGATTGTCTTTGGCCAATTGTTGTTCGATGTACGCAAACCGGCGGGTGAACCGACGGTTCGTTTTCGACAACGCTGTCTCCGGATCAACTTTAAGATGCCGCGCCAGATTGACCAATGCAAACAATAGGTCACCCATTTCGTGCTCAATCTCGCCCTTCCGGCGCTTCGTCAGCGATTGACGCAACTCGGTGATTTCCTCTTCGACTTTATCGAGCACGTCCTCCGGTCGGTCCCAGTCGAAACCAAAGCGCGAGGTCTTCTCCTGCATCCGGTAGGCGCGGAGGAGCGCGGGGAGCGAGCGCGGCAGACCATCTAAGACGCCCTTCTTCTTCGCTGTCCCGTTCGATTCGTTCAGCTTGATGCGCTCCCAGTTGCCGAGGACTTCATCGGCGGTCAATTGCTGTTTGGTCTTGAACACATGCGGATGGCGGGCGATCAGCTTGCGGCTGATCCGGTCAATGACACCGTCGACGCCGAACCGTTTCCGCTCGGCGGCCAGTTGCGCATGAAAGACGATTTGCAGCAGCAGGTCGCCGAGTTCCTCCTCCAGATCAACCATATTCTGTCGCTCGATCGAGTCGGCCACTTCATAGGTCTCTTCGATCAGATAGGGCAGGAGACTCCGGTGGTTCTGTTTGCGGTCCCAGGGGCAGCCACCCGGCGCCCGCAGGCGACGCATGATCGCTACGAGGTCATCGAACGTATACTGCTCGCGTGGCCCCTTCATGGGGACAGTCGGTTTTCGCGTCGGTCGTGGGCTCATGGCATCATCCGGTCCTCAACGGACGGCGCAATATGGGGACAGTGTGCCACGTATGCCAGCAATTACCAAGGGGTTGGGCTGGATTGACGAGAAACCTGACGCGGAGGTGCCGATACCGTAATGATGTCAAACGGGCCGGGAATCCAGCGGTATTGACAGGTTATGATGTGGTACCGTACCCTCTGTCGCTGATGAGGGCACTCGTGAGGAGACTGAATGACGAAGTTCCAATTGCCGAAGAACTACGATCCGCACGCGGCCGAGGAGAAGTGGAACGCCGAATGGGAGGCCAATGCCTATTTCCACGCCGATCCCACCTCCGACCGTCCCAAATACACGATCGTGATTCCGCCGCCAAACGTGACGGGCGTGTTGCACCTGGGCCATGCGCTCAACAACACGATGCAGGACATCATGGTCCGCTACAAGCGCATGAACGGGCACGAGTCGGAGTGGCTCCCCGGCATCGATCATGCCGGTATCGCGACACAAGTGGTCGTGGAAAAGCAGGTGATTGCCGAGGGCGGCACGCGCGAGGGTTTGGGACGCGAGGAGTTCATTAAACGCGTCTGGCAATGGAAAGACAAAAACGGGGATCGGATTATCGAGCAGCTACGGCTGATGGGATGCTCCTGTGATTGGCGTCGCACACGGTTCACACTAGATGAAGGGCTCTCGGAGGCGGTCAAGGAGGTCTTCATCCGGCTGTACGAAAAAGACCTCATCTATCAAGGGACCTACATCGTCAACTGGTGCCCCCGGTGCCTCACGACACTCTCCGACGACGAGCTGGAGCGCGAAGACCGCGACAGTTCATTGTGGTATGTGAAATATCCCCTGGCCGACGGCAGCGGACATCTGGCAGTCGCCACCACGCGGCCGGAGACAATGCTCGGTGACACGGCGGTGGCCGTGAATCCCAAGGACGATCGCTACAAAGGATACATTGGTAAGTCGGTCATACTGCCATTAATGGGACGGGAAATACCGATCATTGGCGATGAGTATATCGAAATGGAATTCGGGACCGGTGTGCTCAAGGTTACGCCAGCGCATGATGTGAATGACTTCGAGATCGGACGCCGCCATAAGCTCGACTCCGTCTCCGTGATCGATGATCGCGGGATCATTAATGAGAATGGTGGCAAGTACAAAGGCCTGGACCGGGATCAGGCGCGCAAAAGAGTGGTTGCCGATCTCGAAAGGGAAGACCTGCTGGAGAAGACCGAACCGCACCGCTTAGGTGCGGCGATCTGTTACCGTTGCTCCACGGTCATTGAACCGTACTTGTCGGAACAGTGGTTTGTAAAAATGTCGGCCCTGGCGCCGCCGGCCATTGAAGCGGTCAAGAGCGGACGGATTCGTTTTCATCCACGGCATTGGTCGAAAGTCTATCTCCACTGGATGGAGAACATCCACGATTGGTGTATCTCGCGGCAGTTGTGGTGGGGCCACCGGATCCCGGTCTACACGCACAAGCAAACCGGCGAGATGATTGTGGCCAAGACACATCCTGGCGACGACTACGTGCAGGATGAGGATGTGCTCGACACCTGGTTCTCGTCGTGGTTGTGGCCGTTTTCGACATTCGGCTGGCCCGAAAAAACCCCGGAACTCAAATCGTTCTACCCAACTGATTCACTGTTTACGGCGTCGGAGATCATCTTCCTGTGGGTGGCCCGCATGGTGATGGCCGGATGCGAGTTCATGAACGAGATACCGTTCTCCGATGTCTACATCCACGGAACGGTGCGGGACGCGATCGGACGGCGGATGTCGAAGTCGCTCGGCAATGGCATCGATCCCGTGGACGTGGTCGAACAGCACGGCGCCGATGCGCTGCGTCTCTCGTTGGTTTTGGCTGCTCCCGAGGGACAAGATCCGCTGATTAGTGAAAAGACCTTCGAACAGGGCCGTAATTTCGCCAATAAGCTGTGGAATGCCTCGCGCTTGGTTCTGGCTAATCAGCCCGATGAGCCGGCGGAGAGGATTGACCTGAAAGCGTCGCGAGACGATTTGCATCTGTCGGACCGTTGGATTCTCAGCCGCATGAACGAAGCGATCCGCGACTTCTCCGGACAACTCGATGATTTCCGCTTCAATACGGCGTCGAAGACACTCTATGATTTCATTTGGAGCGACTTCTGCGACTGGTATCTGGAGCTGGTCAAGCCACGCTTCTATCTTAAAGAAGACACGCAAGAACGGCGGTTGGCACGACAGGTGTCACTGGAGGTTGTGGGTACGATCGTGCGATTGCTGCATCCGATGGCGCCGTTTGTGACCGAAGAATTATGGTCGCACCTGAAAGATCGTCTGCCCGACGATGTGCAGACGGAGCATGTGACCGCTGCGGTGTGGCCGGCACCCGATGCCGATTGGATTGATGAGGAACTCGACGCGTCGATGCGTCATGTCTTCAATGTCATCGGAGCGATCCGCAATGTGCGCAGCGAAATGAAAATCCCCGCGGGGAAAGAGATCTCGTGTGTGATTCGTGTCAATCGCAAGAGGCTGCTGCGGAATCTGCGCGCGTATGAAGAGAACATTCGCATCCTCGGCAAGATTGGCGACCTGACGATGGACGAGGATGTCAAGAAACCGGTACCGTCGGCCTCGGCGGTCATCCGCGATGCCGAAATCTTCATACCGCTCGAGGGGTTGATCGACCTGGAAGCCGAGCGTAAGCGGCTGCAAAAGGACCTCGAGCATCACACGCAGCAACTGGAGCGCATCAACCGCAAGCTCGACAACGCCGACTTTCTGAACAATGCTCCCGCCGAGGTCGTCGAAAAGGAACGCGCCAAACGGGAGAACTTCGAAATGATCGTCGCCCGGCTCAATGCAAACCTGGAACAACTTGTTGGCTGGTAGAGACCTACGTTCGCCGATCCGAACATTGTCATCCGCGGGCCGCACTTGGGTGTACACCATGGTGGGCCGGAATGGTATGATGCACGCATGAGTGTAATCGGACCGCCCCGTGCGGTCCCAATGTGGGGGAGAATTTGATGCGAAAACTGGTGGCGTTGATCGCCGGAGTGATTCTCGGCAGCGTGGGTGTCGCGCACGCCGCGGTGCAAATCACGATCTACAATCAGGATTTGGCGCTGGTGAAGGACACCCGTCCGCTCGAGTACCAGCAAGGCCGATTCGAACTCTCGTTTCAGGATGTGGCCTCGGCAATTGATCCGACATCGGTGGCCTTTAATGTGGTCGACCAGCCCGATGCGGTGACACTGCTGGAGCAGAACTACCGCTACGATTTGGTCTCATCGGATAAGGTGCTGGAAAAGTATCTCGATAAGACCGTGACGGTCGTGACGCGTCAGGACAAGCTGCACGAAGGAACACTGCTGGCGTCGGATGCAGATGCATTGACCCTGCAGATGGCCGACAGTGGCATCCGCATAGTCAATCGGGAGCAGATTGCCGACTTGTCACTGGCGAAACTGCCGGAAGGACTGATTACGCGTCCGACGCTGGTCTGGGACTTGAATTCAGACATCAGCGGTTCCCACCCAACCGAAGTTCGGTATCTGACCGGACAGATCGGCTGGCACGCCGAGTATGTTGCAACGCTCAGCTCGGACGAGAAGCAACTGGAGTTGGCCGGTTGGGTGTCGGTCGATAACAAAAGCGGCGCGACCTATGAGGACGCACAGATCAAGCTGATTGCTGGGGATGTTCATCGGGCCAGAGAGAAAGCGGCGCCGATGCCGCGTGTGGCGATGGAACGGATGTCGGCGGCGGCGGATGTCGGATTCGAAGAACGTCAATTCTTCGAATACCATCTGTATACATTGAATCGCCCCTCGAC
>WJJR01000036.1 GCA_014729565.1 Candidatus Zixiibacteriota bacterium
ATGCGGTGCCGGAGGCCCTCGACCATGTCATCCTGCTCGACGGCATGTCGAAGACATTTGCGATGACCGGCTGGCGATTGGGCTGGGGCGTGATGCGTCCTGACCTCGCGGCGGCGGTGGCCAAGCTGCAAACCAACAGCAACTCATGCACCTCGACGTTCTCCCAACTGGTCATTCCGGGTGCACTGTTCGGCCCGCAGGAAGCGGTGACCGACATGCGGCAGGAGTTCAAACGGCGCCGCGATGCGATTGTCGACGGTCTCAATTCGATTGACGGTATCACCTGCAAGACGCCGGCGGGGGCATTCTACGTATTCCCCAACATCACGGCACTGGGAATGACCTCGAAGGAGACGGCTGATCGTATCCTCAAGGAGGCCAATGTGGCGGCCCTGGCCGGAACGTCATTTGGCAAAAATGGGGAGGGCTATATGCGCTTCTCGTATGCCAATTCGATTGAGAATATTGAACACGGCATTCAACAAATCAAAGACTGGGTTGCCAAACTCTGATTGGTGATATCCTGCAAGTGATTACATAAAGCCCCGACTGCGCACACAAATGCGGTCGGGGCTTCGTAATGAGGATAGAAACTGTTACACACCTGACCTCGTTTCGACAACCCCGATACGCCTCACCGGCCGCTCGTCAACTCGCTGTCTGTCAGTAGCTTGCGCTACGGCGTTGATCGCGTGTGCGTCTATCGCGCAGAGGATCAAAGCCTTAGGCGAGGGGGAGAGAGGAGGAGGCATGTTAAAGAATTGGCCAGTGTGTCGAAAACCCTGATAGGTGTTCTCCTTTGGAACACCGGGGTTAGTGTGTGAACAGAGGTGGAGGCAAGCGGACACTGTGATACTCGGGAGGCGCCGTGCTGGACTGTTCGTTCGGGCACCAAATCTCTCCAGTGCTCAAAAAAGACTGTCGAATTCCCTTGACGAATTGCCTCTACAGTACCACCGTCCGACCAGCGGACTAGGTCCAGGGGGGGCCTATGGTAAGCAGCGAATGGATGCGTTGCGATGACCCGGGTAGTCCACCGCTTCATCACAGCCAGGAATTAAGACAACTCAATAGAGCAACGCTCACTCTTCAGTAAGGAGGGGACACTTGCGTGCATGGATCAAACGCGGGTGGATGGCCTGCTTGTTGGTGACGTGTCTGGCCATGGTGGCCGGTGCGGCAACCACAGGCAAGATCACGGGTGTCGTCACCGACGAAACAACCGGTGAACCGATTCCCGGTGCGGCTGTCACAATTGAGGGGACCGTACTCGGTGCTCTCACAGATGACGAGGGTCGCTTCGTGATCCTCAATGTCCCGGTCGGCTCTCACAAAGTGCGAGCATCCATTGTCGGCTATCAGTCGATGGTGTTGACGAACGTTGGCGTGTCAGTCGACCTGACGACCTACGAAGATTTTGAACTATCGGAGCGGGCCGTCGAAATGGAAGCGGTCACGGTCACGGTGGAACGGCCACTGGTGATCAAAGACCAGACGTCGTCATTGCGCATTGTCGACGAGGAGTTGATTCAGAACTCTCCGACACGTGGTTACGATGAGATCATCCAGTTGCAGTCGGGTGTGACGCGTTACGCCGACAATGCGGCCCGGGGACGCGCGCGCGGCGACCGGGAAAACTCGGTCAATGGCACATTGCACATTCGCGGCGGCCGGGCCTCGGAAGTGGCCTACTACGTCGACGGATTCTCGCAGCAGGACCCGTTGACCGGTATGTCGACCGTAAACATCAACCAGAACGCCATTCAGGAAGTGCAGTTGACAACCGGTGGATTCAATGCCGAGTACGGCAAGATCTCCTCCGGTGTGGTCAACGTGACGACCAAGGGTGGCTACGGTACCTCGGGATACAACGGCGGCTTCGAGGTCGCCACCGACAATTTCGAAGTGGACAAGTCCTACGATTACAATTTGTACGCGGCACATCTCTCCGGCCCGTTGCTGCCCAACAACGAACGCCTGTCGTTCTTTGCGTCGGGCGAACGCCGCTGGCAGGGAGACCGCGCACCGCGTGCCAACATGGAGAATTCGTTTACCGGCCGTGATCGGCTGCCGGTGAATTCCCTGTCCGGATGGTCATATCAGGGCAAGCTATACTACGACCTGACCAATGACATTCAACTCAAAGCCGGCGTGCTCGGATCGAAAGACGATTGGCGCGAGTTCCGGATGGACTACTACTTCAATCGCAATCACGTCCCGCGATATGAAGACGAGAACAATTCATTCTACGGACAGGTTGTCCACAACATCTCACCGAAGACCTTCTACACGGCCTCGGTCAACTACTTCCAGACCAAGCGCCTGCGCGGTGACGGTGTTCATTTCGACGATCTGCTTGCGTACTCGCGTCCCGATGGTCAGACGCGGTTCGACGAGTCGACGTTGTTCTGGCTGGGCGATGATCCGGCAACGCAGGACTCTTTCGAGGTTCGCCCGGTCCACATTGGCGGAACCGATTCGGCGTACGTGCGCATGCCGGTGGAAGCCACGGTCATCGACTCCTCCGGTGAAACGGTCGACACCGTCCGTTATGCCAACGAAGGCCACGTCTGGGATGACTTCTTGAAGCGGAATTCGTCGTATGTCGGCCTTGATTTCGACGTGACCAGCCAGGTCCACCCGAATCACGAAGTCAAGAGCGGCCTCGAATTCCAGCGCCACGATCTGAAGTTCTACCAGCACTACTTCCCGGTGAACGCGTACTCGGGTCTGGACGGCGGCGGATTCCGTGACGCCAATAACTACGGCTACGACAAACTGGCAAACGAATCGGATACGTTGTCCGAAGGCAACGAAGCCCGAAACCCGCTCGAATTCGCCGGTTACATCCAAGACAAGTTCGAGTGGCAGGGGTTGGTAGTCAATGCCGGTGTCCGTCTCGACGTCCTCGACGTGAACACGCGCCGCCTGGTGAACGAAGCGGTGCCGTTGAACGGCGACTCCACGCGCGGCAATCCGGAAGCTCTCGATATCGACTCCGACATGGAGCCGGCCGAGGTCCAATACGATGTCTCGCCGCGTTTGGGTATCGGGTTCCCGGTGTCGGATCAGACCATCTTCCACTTCTCGTATGGAAAGTTTTTCCAGCGTCCTGACTTGAAGAATCTGTACGTTGCCTGGGACTATATGGAATACAAGATCCAGG
>WJJR01000297.1 GCA_014729565.1 Candidatus Zixiibacteriota bacterium
AGAATTCCGTTCCGGTTTTCGGAAACGTAGCATGGCCAGTTCGACTCCGCTCACTGCAAGCGTCTCGGCCAAGCGGCACGGGCGAGGCGCCCGTACTACATCGCGTGTTCAATCGGAAGATAGTTCTGACAATCGCTCTAATCGCACCACATCACTCAGAGCCAGGCTCGGTTCCGGCGTTAGGACCGACCTGGTCGGCGAGACGGCGTAAGCCACTGTAGATCAAGGTGATATACGTATTTATATGAGATACAGAGCGGGCTGTAGGCTCCGGTTCGGTGCCCCCTCCCCGATTTGCGGAACAATCCGGCTCTGGCGACGGTCCTGATCGTGTTGTAGTGTCCCGTGCCGGTACGGCTTTGCTGTTTTGGATGGACAGATTCTCCGAGGACGATACCTCACAGATGTCATCACATCGACCTGAGCAGAGCCCATGACCCAGACCATCTGGCTATTTGTGGGATTCAACGTCTTCGTCCTGGCGATGCTGGCCATCGACCTGGGGGTATTCCACCGCAAGGCCCGTGTGGTCAGCCTGCGTGAATCGCTGATCTGGACGGCTGTCTGGATTGTGATGGCGTTGCTGTTCAATGCCGGTGTTTGGTACTTCGCCGGATCACAGAAAGCCCTCGAGTTTCTCACCGGGTACGTGATCGAGAAATCTCTCAGCGTCGACAACGTCTTCGTGTTCGCGCTCCTGTTCTCTTACTTCTCGGTGCCGCGGGAATTCCAGCACAAGGTGCTGTTCTGGGGCATTCTGGGTGCGCTGGTTATGCGCGCGATCATGATTGTTCTGGGCGCCGCGCTGATCGCCACCTTCACCTGGATCATTTATGTGTTCGGCGGATTCTTAATCCTTACCGGCATCAAGATGATTCTGAAACAGGATGAGAACGTCGACCCGTCGCGCAATCCGGTCGTGCGTCTGTTCCGCCGTCTCATGCCGATCACCAAAGACTTCCGGGGGAATCGCTTCTTTGTTCGTGAGAACGGTATCCGTTTCGCGACTCCCCTGTTCGTCGTCCTGCTGGCAGTCGAGTTTACTGATCTGATCTTCGCCGTCGATTCCATACCGGCCATTTTCGCGGTCACGACCGATCCGTTCGTGGTGTACACATCCAACGTCTTCGCCATTCTGGGACTGCGCGCGTTGTATTTCGCCCTGGCCGGTGTACTGGGCATTTTCCATTATCTCAAAATTGGTCTCGGTGTGGTCCTGACCTTCGTTGGCGTCAAGATGATGTTATCGCACACAGCCTGGAAGATTGACACACTGGTGTCGTTGATCGTTGTGGTCGTCATTCTCGCAATTTCGGTGATTCTGTCGCTGTTACGACCACCGCCCGATTCGGTCGCGGAGGATGGGTCGTGACAGGCCCCACGAGATCGATGTTCGACAATCACGTCACCATGCGTACACATTTACGCATTATCTGATAAACCGTCCATGCCCATTCTCGTTCTCAATCAATCCCAACGCCGCAAACTGAAGGATCTCTATTTCCAGGCCGAGGCGTTGGGGCGTCAACACGATCTGGCCCGACGCGAAATCATGACAGCACTCCGTTGTCTGAAAGCCGTCCATTCGAACGCTATCGAAGAACGGTCAATTGACCGTGTCTTCCTGCAGATTCTGCTGCACGATGCCGGTATCAAGGAACGCAGCGCAATCTCACCGCAATATGAATACGCTTATCGCGTATTGAAGGGCCAGCAGGCGATGTTTCAGAACCTCGAAGCTCGGGCGGCAGCCAAAGAGCCTCTGTCGATCTCCCTGCTGCTGGAGATGCACCGGCAGGTGTTTGGCCGTGCGTGGAAACAGGGAGCCGGCGAGTTTCGCACCTCTGACGTCTCAATCGCGCAGGTGCGGCATCAACCGCCTCCTGCCCAGAATGTACAGACGCTGCTGCATCAACGGTTTGTGGGAATCAACGAAGCGCTCGACACGATCGGTGAGGTAACGCGCGAATCGTTCGGCCGGATTCTGCAGCTGGCCGCGCAGGCCCACTATCTGGTAGCGGCGGTTCACCCGTTTGAAGATGGTAACGGACGCATGGCCAGAGCGATCGGTGACTATGTCTTTCTCCGGTTCGGCATGTACTACGATGTCATCATGACCGATTACCGCAGTGAATATCTTGATTCACTCGAAGAAAGCAGCCTCACGGATTGTACACCATTGTACGACTTCCTGGAGTACAGCTACCTGGAAACTCTGGAGCGCATCTCGACGTTCTTCAGACTCACGCAGATGGATGACAATTCCGTTGTGGCATGAGCAGCGCGACTGAGCAGACATATCCCCCCCCAAAGAACCAGAAGCATCACCTCGCATCGAGCGCCCGGTCCAGACTGAACGCGGCACTGATGAGCGAGAGGTGGGTGAAGGCCTGGGGGAAGTTGCCGAGGGCTTCGCCGCGCCAGCCGGTTTCTTCGGCGAAGAGGCCAACCGGATTGGAGAAGCCGAGCATGCGCTCGAAAATCAGGCGGGCCTGCGACAGGTATTCGGGACGGTATTGGCCGGCGCGGGTCAGCGCTTCCACCAGCCAGAACGTACAGATGTTGAACGTGCCCTCGTGGCCGGACACCCCGTCGGGGAATTGTGCCGTGTCATACCGGAACACCAGATGATTGGCGAGCAAACCGCCGTTGTGCGGAGACGTCATCGTCGCATCGAGGGTCTTCAGGAATCGCCGGTCGACCGGCGATGAAAAGAGTACCAATGGCATCATCAGATTCGATGCATCGAGATGATCGCTGCCGTAGCTCTGGACAAACGCCTGACGCTCTTCGTTCCAGCCCTTCTCCATGATCTCGGCATAGATCGCATCACGCACTTTCGTCCAGCGATCGACGTCCCCTGGTAGCGAGCGTTTCCAGGCGAGACGGATGGTCCGATCCAATGCCACCCAGCACATCAGCTTGGAGTACACAAAATGGCTGCGTCCGCCCCGCACCTCCCAAATGCTCTCGTCTTCGCGCTGCCAATTGTCGATGACCCATTCGGCGAAGGTGGTGACCCAACTCCACGTGTCGTAGTCGATCGGTGCGCCATACTTGTTGTACAGGTAGATCGAATCGATCAACTCCCCGTAGATGTCGAGTTGCAGTTGATCAAATGCCCCGTTGCCGATGCGTACCGGTTGTGAGTTGCAGTATCCTGATAAATGCGTTAAGGTCGTTTCTTCAAGATCCCGTCGTCCGTCGATACCGTACATCAACTGCAATGGACCTTTGGCGCCGGGACGCTTGCAGACGGACTGTAGAAAATCGATATACGCCCCCGCTTCCTCGGCGAAACCGAGACGCAATAACGCATACATCGTGAACGCCGCATCACGAATCCAGGTGAAGCGGTAGTCCCAATTGCGCTCACCGCCGATTTCTTCGGGCAGGCTGGTGGTAGGTGAGGCGATAATAGCACCGGTCGGCTCGAAGGTCAGCAACTTGAGCGCGAGCGCCGAACGCCGGACCATCTCTCGCCAGCGGCCCTCATACTGGCATTGCGACAGCCACCGTTGCCAGTATGCAACCGTCTGACGAAACGACGTTTCCGCATCCTCTTCCGACATGCGTGGTCCGCATCCGGATGTCTGTTCACCGTACCGCAGAACGAAAACCGCACACTGTCCTTCGTGCAGACTGAACTCGGCGACAACGGCATCGTCCCGGCGTTGCACGGGAACGTCGGTTGCCAATGCCAGAGTGGATCCGGCACTGTGAAAGCAGGCGCCGCCTTCGACGAGGGTAATGTCATGCGAGGCACGGGCGTAGTCGAATGCCGGACGACATTTCATCTGAAAGGTGATGTCACCGCGTACCGCGGTTACCCGACGGATGATCTCGCGGTTGTCGGCGTGCCGTCGCGCTTCCCCGACCGGCATGAAGTCGACCAGTTCCGCGGCGCCATGATCGGTAAGAAAGCGCGTCACCAGCACATTGGTGTCGGGCCAGTAGAGATGCTTCTCGGTGACCTCCTCCGCATCGGGATAGATGCCAAACGAGCCGCCCTTCTTGTCATCCAGAATCGCCGCAAACACACTGGGGGAATCAAAGTGAGGCAGACACAGCCAATCGATCGAGCCGTTCGTGCCGATCAGGGCCGCGGTATGCATGTCGCCGATGATGGCGTAATCCTCGATGGGCAGATAACTCATGACGCTCCTGTTCAGGCCGGTTGACCGACTGCGATATCAGGGCACAAGACGCCGAAATCGGCGTGGGCGCCCCGCCGCTCACCGCGCTCGCTTAAACGTCCGGGCCGGCCGCCCGAACGCGAACGTCCTCGGGAACCGCTGTCATCGGGCAAGTGATTGGCATTACGGATGTTGTGAGAAACGGTCCATCGCACGTTCCGGGTTCTCATGGGTTGATGGCAGCAAACACTTATGAACATCACAAAACTCCCGTACTGATTCTGTGGACAGTGCCGGTCCAACGAGAATCAAACCCAGGAAGTGATACGAATCCAGTTCAAACCTCACGTCCAGCTCTTGAGAACCCCGTTCCGAAGCGATCGGACGTCATGTCATCCGGAGAACTATACACCTATGAAGATGTCAACACGCACACTACTGCTGCTGGCCTCGCTGTGCGTCATCCTCGGCTGTGGTGACGACACCCCGACCGGCAGCAATGGGCCGGTCAACGAGGATACCTTTGCGATTACGATTGGGGGGGACGCGAACGAAAGTGCTTTTGCGATGGCGGCAACCCAGGATGACGCCATTGTGATTGCAGGAGAACGCAGCATTTCAGTTAGTGTTCCCTATGGTCTACTCATCAAGGTTGATTTCGCCGGCAACGTGCTTTGGGAGAAGGTCTTTGACGCCTATGGCCGCCAACGGTTTTTTGATGTCGCTGTTGCCGACAATGGAGACATCGTGGCGGTCGGAACGGCTGATCAGGATTTCTACATCGTCCGAGTGAGTCCGTCCGGTGCCGTGGTTTGGGAGAAGGTGATCAACGAAGGTGGTGGGGATGAGGCCGCAGCCATCGCGACGACCAGCGATGGCGGATTCGTTATTGCCGGCACTGTTATCGCCGCGCTCACGGATTTCGACAATCACCTTATTAGAATCAATGGTAACGGAGACACCACGTGGTCGCGATCCTATAATCAGTCGCAAACCGATGCCAGCTTCGATGTGAGCGCAACATCTGATGGCGGCTTCGTTGTTACCAGCCAGAGCGGGAATTTCTCAGGCGGTGCGACGCAATTCCACATCTTCAAGGTTAACTCGGCCGGAGATGAAGTGTGGAGCAGAGTTTTCGGCGATCCCTGGACGGTGTTTCCATCCGCGATGAGCATCCTCCCCGATGATCGAATCGTGATCAGTGGCTCATCAGGTGTCTCCGGTGGCACAAGCCGTAGTGTGCACATTCTCGAGTTGGAATCCAGTGGTGATGCCCGAAATGAGTTCCGAGCGGGTGTTCCAGCTGACCAATTTGTCGGCGGGCTTGTCTTGACGCCGGACAACAATATCATCGTAGCGGGAACTGTTGGACAGAACGGCGATGACGTCTTCCTGACGAAAGTCACGCTCGCGGGCACGGTCGTTTGGGATCGGTTCTACGGAGGTCCGACCAAAGACGTTGCCAATGACATCATCATGATTGATGATCGTCTCTTCATTTGTGGCACCAGTGAAGCCATCGGGGCCACCGGTTCCGATGTCTATCTGATTCGCACCGACACGGAAGGACAGATCTGATTCGTTCGCCGTTCACCATGATCTCTATGCGACATCGTGTGAGTGCCATGATTGTTCTGGGTACGGTCGTAATGCTTCTGTTTGCACTTAGAGAGGATACTCACGCCGACCTCAAACTGTCCCTGCATCATCCCACCTACGACTTCGGCTACGTCCCCCAGCGCTCCCACGTCAGTCATCGGTTTTGGGTACACAACGATGGTGACGAGCCACTGACGATTGATCGTATCGACGTCGGCTGCTGGTGCACCAGCACGTCGCGACTCGATGACCCCATTGCACCCGGTGACAGCGCAGCGATTCTCGTGACATTGAATACGACGATTATCCAGGGGCATGTGCGCAAGTGGATCAAGCTGTTTACGTCGATTGTTACGGGCGATCACGAACGTCTTTGGATACGCGG
>WJJR01000298.1 GCA_014729565.1 Candidatus Zixiibacteriota bacterium
AGAATTCCGTTCCGGTTTTCGGAAACGTAGCATGGCCAGTTCGACTCCGCTCACTGCAAGCGTCTCGGCCAAGCGGCACGGGCGAGGCGCCCGTACTACATCGCGTGTTCAATCGGAAGATAGTTCTGACAATCGCTCTAAAACGGTTCTGGTCAATGTTATCGCTGACCACAGTCACCCGGCTGAAGCCGGGTGTCAAAATCCATGAAGTCCGCTTCAGCGGACTTCATGCTTCCTAACACCTGGCTTTAGCCAGGTGGCAACAGGACCACGCACTCCCATCAAAACCGTTTCAACGGTTTTCGAGAATGCGGTGGAGGAGTCGTGGGAAGATGTCGGCTTTCAGTCACCCGGCTAAAGCCGGCTGTTAATATGCAAGAAGCCCGCCTGTGGCGGGCTTCCATGCAAGCAGGCTTCGGGCAGTACAGCTCTACAGATTCGCCGCCACTGCCTCGGCCACTTCCAGTGTCGAACTCGAACCGCCCATGTCGTATGTGCGGTGTTTGCCCTCTTTGATCACCGTGGCAATCGATGTTTCCAGACGCGTGGCCATGTCGACTTCGCCAAGCCAGTCGAGCATGAGCTTGGTGGTCAGCAGCATGGCCATCGGGTTGACCTTGTACTGGCCTTCGTATTTCGGCGCGGAGCCGTGGGTCGGCTCGAACACGGCGAACTCATCGCTGATATTCCCAGACGCGGCAAAACCAAGACCGCCGACCAATTGCGCACAGAGATCAGAAATAATGTCGCCGAACATGTTTGACGCCACCAGCACACCGTAGTTTTCCGGATTCTTGATCAGCCACATGCACATCGCATCGATATTGGCCTCCCACAGCGCGATGTCCGGGTACTCCTTGGCCACGTTACGGGCGGTGCGGATCATCAGTCCCGATGTTTCCCGGATGACATTCGGTTTTTCAACAACCGTAACCGTCTTGTAGCCAAATTTCTTGGCGTACTCAAAGCCCGCGGTGACAATCGAACGGCAGGCCTGGCGCGAATTAATGCGGCACGACATCGCCAGGTCCTGGGCGTCGACATGGTCGAACTTGTTCATCTTATTATTGTGCTTAGCCAGTGTTTGCCGGACCTCGTCGGGAACGGGGTGGAATTCGACACCGGAATAGAGATCTTCGGTGTTTTCACGGAAGACCACCAGGTCGATCCCTTCCTTGTAGTTGAGCGGGTTGCCGGGATACGCTTTGCAGGGACGAAGATTGGTGCCGAGTTTGAATGTCTGGCGCAGCGCGACGATTGGCGATGAGTACAGAAGCCCTTTGCCTTTGAGTTCCGGTGCGAGTTCCGCTTCGGCTTCGTCGCGGGGCTTCGATGTGATCGCCCCGAACAGCGCGCAATTGGTCTCTTTCAACGTAGCCAACGTCCGGTCCGGTAAGGGGTTGCCTTCCGTGCACCAGAAATGCCAGCCGATATCGGCGGGGATATACTCGGCGTCCAGTTTCAGTGTGTCGAGCACGATTTTTGCAGCGTCCATTACATCGTTGCCCACCCCGTCTCCGGGCATCCAGGCGATTCTGTATTGTGGCATTCTATCTCCTCGTGAGTTGGTTCGATTTAGCGCGCCATAATGCCGCCGGAGAGTGAGTGCACACAAGTGAAATCGGGGCGAATCTGGCAATGTTCAACATGGCAAAACCTGGTGACAGTTGACACGGGTCGATGCCGTCGCCTCCGGGTGACGTTGACTTCCCTTGAGGTGTTCGACATAATGGCCATTCGTTTGGCCGAAGAAGGGATGGCGACGTGGCGCGACTTCACGAATACCAGGGAAAACAGCTTTTGCGCGAGGCGGGATTAGACACGCCCAAGGGGCGGGTGGTCCACAGCCCCGATGAGGTGGACGAGGTTGTCAGGGAGACCGGCCTGCCGGTGGTGGTCAAGGCACAGGCTTGGACAACGTCGCGGGCGAAACAGGGAGCGATTGCCTTTGCCGATACCGCCGAGGAGGCGCGCGAGCATGTTAAACGCATGCTGGCGATGAAGATCGCCGGGTTCGATATCACTGATGTCTTAGTGGAAGAGAAAGTCGATATCGCCCGCGAGTTCTATGCGGGAGTCATTATCGACGATGCGAAAAAGACGCCGCTGGTGATTTTCTCATCGATCGGCGGATCCGGAATCGAGGAAATCGCCCAGCGGAATCCGAAGAATGTCTCGCGAACTCCGGTCGACATTCGGTTTGGTTTGCCCCTCTACGACGCGCGCGATGCGGTTCGACTCACTGGCGTTTCCGGGAAACTCCAGGGCGAGTTGGGCAAGGTGCTGGTCAGACTATACAGTGTCGCGCGCAAGTGGGAAGCTCGCTCGGCGGAGATTAACCCGTTGGTGTTGAAGGGCGACGGGACTCTAGTCGCCTGCGATTCGCGGATCACGGTTGACGATTACGCGGTGTTCCGCCATCCCGAGTTGAATATCGAAATCGCCCGGGAATTTGGACGCCCGCCGACCGAACTCGATCGAATCGCCTGGGCGGTGGAAAAGGACGATTACCGGGGGACCTTCTACTTCATCGAAATGGCACGCGGCTACAATCGTGGCGAAGGCTATCTCGGTTTTCATGGCGCGGGTGGCGGCGGTTCGATGATGTCGATGGATGCCCTGGTCAAGCGCGGCTACAAGATTGCCAACTTTACCGATACCTCGGGCAACCCGCCCGCCTCGAAAGTCTATCGCGCAGCCAAAATCATTCTCTCACAGCCGAACATCGATGGCTACTTCGGCTCCGGGTCGGGGGTGGCGTCGCAGGAGCAGTTCCACTCCGCGCGCGGATTGGTGAAAGCGTTCTGGGAAGAAAACCTATCCATACCAGCGGTCATTCGCTTGGGAGGGAATCAGGAAGACCGCGCGGTCCATATCCTCACCGAATACACCAAGGATCTCCCGGTGCCGGTGGAGGGATACAAGAAAGATGATACCGCCGATTTCTGCGCCGAACGCATGCACGCTCTGATCGAGGACAACAAGGGCCGGTCGGGAAAACGCGAAATGCCGGTGCCGGCTGCGCCCGAGTTCGATGCCAAGGATCCGTATACATTCGATACGCCCACTGGGACGATTGTCTACGATCACGCGTTGTGCCGCGACTGCAAGACCAAGATTTGCATCGAGACGTGTGTCCCGCAGATTCTCCGGGAAGAAAACGATGTGGTCGTGCTGAATATCTCCCGCGACGAGGCCAAGGCGGGCAAGTGCACTGAGTGTCTGGCATGTGAAGTGGAATGCCGGGTCGGAGGAAATGCCGGCGGACGTGTGATACTACCGGTCCCGGGTCTCGATGAGTACCGTCAAACCGCAGCGTCCAATCAGGAATAGGATGACATGAGTATTCTCGTCGACGAAACCAAAAAGGTGATCGTTCAGGGCATTACCGGACGCGAGGGCATGGCGCGGACTAAGCTGATGCAACGGTACGGCACCCGCGTCGTGGCCGGTTGCACCCCGGGCAAAGGCGGACAAGAGGTCCTCGGTGTGCCGGTCTACGATACCATCCGTGAGGCGATCGAGCAGTCTGAAGGCATCGATGTCTCCGTCATCTTCGTACCGGCGCCCTTGGTGAAACATGCTGCGATGGAATCGATCGCGGCCGGCATCAAGCTGCTGGTGATCGTGCCTGATCGTGTACCGATCTACGATGTGTTGGAGATTGCCGCGACGGCGCGCGATAAGGGCGCGCGGTTTGTCGGGCCGAACACGCTGGGGCTGCTGTCGCCCGGTAAAGCGGTGTTTGGCATGATGGGCGGCTCGGCCGCATCGGCGAAAGACTGGTTTCTGCCCGGACGCGTTGGGGTGTCATCGCGGTCGGGTGGTATCACGTCGTCGATAGCCTACTACCTCTCCCGTGCCGGTGTCGGCTTGTCGACAATCGTCCATGCGGGCGGTGACGCGATTGTCGGCATGGATCACCCGGCGATCATGGAAGAATTCGAGGCCGACCCCGAAACCGATGCGGTCGTGATGTTCGGCGAAATCGGCAGCTCGCAGGAAGAGCGGGTCGCCGACCTGATCGAAACGGGCAAGTTCACCAAACCGTTGGTGGCGTACATCGGCGGCAAAGGCGCGCAGTCGGGGACACGGTTCTCGCATGCCGGCGCCATCATCGAAGGCGGACGCGGCACGCACGAAGGCAAAGTCAAACGGTTACGCGAGGTTGGCGCGACGGTCGTCGACAACTTCGGCGATATCCCCGACGCCATGAAATCGCTGGTTCGTCCGATGGAAACGGCCAAGATACGCATCGATAAGTGACAACACGGTACTCTTGAAAGATCGATATGTTGCGTCAGTCATAGACTGACAGGAGGTTTGTGGTAATGGGCTCCCTGAATTGGTCATCGGCAATTACGGAGATCGGGCCGAACACAATCCGTTTGCGCGGATACCCGGTCGAGCAATTGATGGGCAAGGTCAGTTACGCCGATGCGGTCTATCTGGCGTTGATGGGGGAGTTGCCGGATCAGGAAACCAGTACGATCATGAACGCCATTCTGGTATCGTCGATCGATCACGGCACCAGCCCGCCGTCGGTGCTTTCCACACTGACCGTCGCGTCGACCGGTGCGCCGTTGGGCTCAGCGGTGGCGGCCGGTATTCTCTCGATTTCCAAATTCCACGGTGGCGCAATTCAGGATTGCATGACCGCGATCAACCAGGCGCTCGACCGCGCCAAATCGTCGGGAACCTCATTCGAAGAGGCGGCGCTCGAAGTCTTCCAGGAATACAAAGAGCGCAAGGAACGGCTCTCCGGATTCGGACACCGTTTGCACACGAAAGATCCGCGTACGGTCCGGTTACTCTCGCTCGTCGCAGAGTTGGGGCGCGCCGGCGATGGGATCACAATGGCGAAAGCGTTTGAAGCGGTGATCGCCGAAAGGACCGGCAAGTCGCTGCCCTTGAATGTCGATGGCGCCATTGCCGCGGTGCTTGTCGACGTGAACGTACCGGCGGAGTTGGCCAACGCATTCTTCATGATCGCCCGTCTTCCGGGACTGGTGGCCCATGCCCACGAAGAAATCCAGCGTCAACGGCCGATGCGCAAGATCCACCCGACCGATGTCACTTACGATGGTCCGAAACTTCGTCACCTGACATAACAGGAGTCCCTCAACGATGCATGATGAGATTCTCGCAATCTTCCCCGAGATCAATGAAATCAAGGATCCGGATCTGCGCACCAGGACGGCGGCGACATGGGCGGCGGCGATGGAGCGCAGCGATTTGACGTATGACGATCTGCGCACGATGCCGTTTACGCTGCTCGTGTCCGAGGTCAACATTACCTTTGTCGAGCACGTGCGCACCGTCTGCAAGATGTGCATCGCCTGCTGGGATGTGCTGCAGTCATCGTACGGTGCGCGCAACCGGGTCGATCGTGACATCATGATTGCCGGAGCGATGCTCGCCGACGTCGGCAAGGTGCTGGAGTTCACCAAGCAGGACGGGAAGTTCGTCAAGAGCGAACGCGGCAAGCTGCTGCGCCATCCGTTCTCCGGCGTTGGCCTGGCGTGGGAGCAGGGACTGCCCGAGAGTGTGATGCACGTGATTGCCATGCACTCGAAAGAGGCGGCGGGCGGCAAACGCACGCCCGAGGGGATCGTGTTGCATCACGCCGACTTCATCGATTTCGAACTGGTCGGGGGATAACCGCCGTCGATCAGAGTTGTACTCTCCGGGGCACGGCGCACCGTGCCCCGACGAGTATGGCGGCGATTCACGTATCACCGTGATTGGTTCACGGAGGTGTTATGGGTCAGACAACAGTTGAAAAGATTGCGACCGCTCATGCGGTCGGGTTGAAACCGGGCGCGTTGGTGCACTCCGGCGATTTCATTCGCATTCGTCCCAAACACATCATGACGCACGATAACACCAGCGCGGTGATGAAAAAGTTCGCCGCGATCGGTGTCGACACGATCGGCGACCCGAAGCAGCCGGTGTTTGCGATTGATCATGACATTCAGAATACGTCGCCCGACAACCTGGCGAAGTATGCCAGGATCGAGGAGTTCGCCAAACAGCAGGGTGTCGACTTCTATCCGGCGGGGACCGGGATCAGCCATCAGGTGATGGTCGAGTACGGGTATGTCACGCCGGGCAGTATGGTGGTGGGCAGCGATTCGCATTCCAATTTGTATGGTGCGGCCAATGCGCTCGGGACGCCGGTGGTGCGTACCGATGCCGCCTCGATCTGGGCCACCGGACAAACCTGGTGGCAGGTACCACCGGTGGCGAACGTCACACTCACCGGGCAGTTGCAGCCGGGTGTGGTTGGCAAGGATGTGATCATTGCGTTATGCGGCGCGTTCAACAACGATGAAGTCCTCAACATGACGGTTGAGTTTCACGGCGACGGTATCGCCGCGATGTCGATGGACCAGCGCATGAGCATCGCCAATATGACCACCGAGTGGGGTGCGCTGGCCGGTCTGTTTCCGTTTGATGACGTGCTGCGTGATTACCTCTATGGTCGTGCTGACTACTTGCAGTCGATTGGTGCGCCACGATACAGCCGCACCGATGTCGACCAGTGGTTTGCCCATCGGGTCGAGCCGGATGCAGATGCCTATTACGCGGTCGAATTGACACTCGATTTAGCCTCGGTGATTCCGCATGTCTCCGGGCCGAATCATGTGAAGACAATGGTGTCACTACCGGAGATTCAGAAACAGAAAGTAGCGATCAATAAGGCCTACCTGCTCAGTTGCGTGAATGCGCGATTGGAGGATCTGGCGGAGGCCGCTCACGTATTAGAAGGCAAACACGTGGCCGATGGTGTCAACTTCTATGTCGCCGCGGCGTCGAGCAATGTACAAAAGGAAGCGGAGGCGCGCGGTTACTGGAAGATACTGGAAGAGGCCGGCGCGATTACATTGCCGTCGGGATGCGGACCCTGCATCGGTCTGGGCCAGGGCACACTCGAAGCGGGCGAGGTTGGCATCAGCGCCACCAATCGCAATTTCAAAGGACGCATGGGGCATCGCGATGCGCTGGTCTATTTGAGCAGCCCCGCGGTCGTGGCGGCATCGGCCGCGGCCGGGTACATTGCCTCACCCGTTGACTTCGAATCCGTCACGGCGAAGACCGCAACCAAAGTCAACGAGCAGCAGGCACGCGATGGCGGTGAGACCGAAATTATCGAGGGATTCCCGTCGCAGATCACCGGACGCGCCCTCTGGCTGCCAATCGACAATCTCAACACCGACGGCATCTACGGCGGCGATTTGACTTACAAAGACAACCTGACCACAGATGAAATGGCCGCCGGGTGCATGCTCAACTACGATCCGGAGTTCCAAAACAAAGCCCAGCACGGCGACATCATCGTCGCCGGGCGCAATTTCGGCACCGGCTCATCGCGCGAGCAGGCGGCCACCGCACTCGACTATCGCGGAATCGCCTGTGTGATCGCCGCATCATTCAGCGAAACGTACAAGCGGAATGCCTTCAACAACGGATTCGTGGTCTTCGAATGTCCGGCGTTGGTTGATTACCTGCGCGAGAAATACACCGGCTCCGACGAGAAGACAATTGTAGGCCCCGAACTCACGGTCGATTACCAGCGGTCGATCCTTACCTGCGATGGTAAGGACTTCCCGTTCCCGCCATTGAGTACTGTGGCACAGGAGTTGGTGCTCGCCGGTGGGGCGGAGAATTTGGTGAAGCAGTCGTTGAAGTGAAGCGCTGTTCTACGTAGCTCAGGAGCACGGCGCGTCGGTTTCGGTACCGGTTTGCTCAGACGATTGTGCGCCGGGCTCCTGAGACGCACGGTACGGTTTGGGCGGAGGATGTCAGGAGCCCCGCGCGGTGACAGTCTTGTGGAAGTGACGGCGGTGGACGCGCGGTGCTCCTGACCTACCTTGTTGACAAACAATGACTTGTGGTTTCCCGGAACCGCCTTGCGTTATCCCCCATGGAAAACCGTTGTCAATTGGCCATTCGCTGCGTATTCTTGACGTCTGTTTTGGAAACACTTGATGTGAGGATGTGAGTGACATGAAACCGAAGATTCACCCCAAGTACGAAGACACCGTGATCAAGTGCGCCTGCGGCACGGAGTATCCGACCCGCTCAACGGTCAAGGATTTCCATGTCGATATCTGTGCCGCTTGCCACCCGTTCTTCACCGGTAAGCAGAAGCTGATCGATACCGCCGGACGCGTGGAGAAATTCCTCCGCAAGTACGGTATGGACAAGCAGGGCGGCGCCTCGACGCAGAAGCCCGAAGACCAATCGGCCAAAACTGAATCATAGCCAAGTTCCGGTGCCCCTGTCCGGGGGCTTTTGCGCGACGGGTTCCTTTGGGACACCCGTCGCGTTTTCTTCGCTATACCGAAG
>WJJR01000299.1 GCA_014729565.1 Candidatus Zixiibacteriota bacterium
CCGAGTCCGTATGGCCCAACGCACGAAAGATATCGGCACACAGCATGTACTTTTGTGCCAACTGAAATGACCCCGCGCGTTCGAGCGAATCGGCCAACAACCCCGTCCGCAGCACCGCGAGCGCCCGCCGCAGATGCCCGTGATACAGGGGGATGTACGCCAGGTAGCGACGGCCACGGGATCGCATCTCCGGATACTCCGAAGTGAACAGGACTTTGTAGAGACTGTCGGCTCGCTCCATTTGTCCGGCGAAGACGTATAGATGACCGAGATTGCCGATCGAATGGTGGAAGTCGGGGTTTATTGCCAACGCTTGTTGGTACGACTCGATTGCGGCATCGACGTTGCCGTTCATCGCGTGCAATTCGCCTCGGCTGTCGTACGGATTGAATTCACCGGGCGCCAGCGCGATGTAGCGATTGATCGCCTCGATTGCTTTGTCATACCGACCGATCGCATGGTAGGCATATGCGAGATTGTTGTACGCCAGTTTAAACGACGAATCGAGAGAGATGACACGTTGCAGATACGGAATGGCGCGTTCAATATTGTGGTGTGTCTGGTGGGTAATGCCCGCCAGGAACATCGCATCTTTCTCGTGCGGATACTGTTCAATGATCTGGTCGAGAATCCGCACCGCCGACATCACGTCATTGCCGTTCAATGCCACAAACGACTCGATATACAGACTGTCCAGGTGACCGGCTCTATGGATGTACCGCTTGGCCATCTTGATGGCGTGTGTGGAGCGGCTGTACAGTTGCAGCGCGCGTTGCATTTGCGCCAGTCGGAAGTAGGCCGCCGCAAAGGTGGAGTCGAGATCGATGGCCTCTTCGAACGCTTCAACTGCATCGACATAGTTGAGCTGGCTGGCGAGATCCTGCCCACGCAAATACGCGCGATACGCGTCCGGGGAATCGGTCGTCATCTCGGCCAGCGATTTATCAGGATTCGTGATCGTAGCGCTGTCGGGCAGAAGTTCCCGGCGAATGGTCTGCCCCAACCGGTCGACAACATCGAAAACATCCTCGTCAGCACCGCCTTCAATGCGCTCCGAGGCGATGATGCCACGTGTGGCGACGTCGGTAATGTCGGCAATGATGGTTACCGTCGGTTCGGTGCGAAGAATACTCCCACTGAGCAGCCACTTGGCGCCGGTGCGATCGGCGATCGTTGATGCGAGCGCGGCACTGGACTGCCCGGTGGTATTGCTGCTGACGTTGTGGACGAGGTCATTCAACCGTTGACGACTGACAACATTGAGTTCACGCGTTTCGGCCAGGTCGGTTATCAGCAGGCTGGTGACAATCTGGGACAGCCGCGATGAATCGGCCGGTTCGGCGAGATTGTCAAAGTACATGATGGCCAGTCCACCCTCGCCGGCCACGGCCTGGTCGACTCCGCCGGTGAGGTGAACCCGCAACGGTGTAACAAGGAATGTGAGCAAGACCAAAACGGGTACGGCCATCGCCAATGCACTCACGGTCAATCCCCGATACCGGGGCGGAGCATAATCACGATTTGGGTGTGACAATGGCCACGGAGACGCTTGTAATGCCACGCCGGAGAGTGCCGCTTGCAGATCCGTGTACATCGCCCGTGCCGATTCGTATCGGGCTGAAGTGTCCTTGGCCAGGGCGCGCTCGATGATCGTGTCGATCCCCGCCGGACAGCCCTGACAGACACGGCTGGGCGGCTCCACCGGTTCGTTCAGAATCTTATTGATCACCGAGGCGGGATTCTCTCCTTTGAATGGTGACTGGCCGGTGATCATTTCGTAGAGCACCGCGCCAACGGAAAAGAGATCCGAGCGTCCGTCGACCTCCTCACCGCGCGCCTGCTCGGGCGACATGTATTGCATTGTCCCGATCATGGTGCCGCTGCGCGTGAGCGCGGACCCATCGATCAACCGGGCCAGACCAAAATCCAGAATCGTCGCATTCCCATCGGCATCGATGAGGATGTTGTCGGGTTTGATGTCGCGATGGATCACGCCCGATTCATGCGCCCGCGCCAGGCCTTCGCAGATTTGCATCGCAATCGCGATGGCACGGGGGAGATTCAGATCGCCGGAGCGAATCAGTTCGCTGAGAGGACGACCGTCGATGTATTGCATGGCGATGAAGACGTTGCCGTCATCGTCCTCACCGACTTCGTGAATCGTCAGGATGTGCGGGTGGCTGATGCGGCTGGCGGCGCGCGCCTCGCGGAGAAAACGTTCGCGCGCCTTCTCATCGCTCGCCAGGTGAGAGGGAAGAAACTTCAGCGCCACCCTGCGGTCGAGCCGCGTATCGCGGGCGAGATAGACCTCACCCATGCCTCCGGCACCGATGCGTTCGAGGATCTCGTAGTGGCGGATGTGCTCGCGTCGCATACTCGTTCTCCTGTGGCCCGGGCGTCGAACGACGCCGGTCTTGTATTCTCTAGTGTCGGCAGAGGTGCGGCGACCCGAGAGCGATCTACTCCGCAATCGTGGCGGTTCATCTATGGGCATGGGCGGCACTTAACCAGACGCCTAATAAGTAGAGGTTGAGACAGACAAGTCGCTTGCGCCGGGTGTCGGCCGTACTGTTAGTTACCGTTGGGATTCAGCCGCCGGAGTGGTGGAATGGTAGACACCAGGGACTTAAAATCCCTTGCTCCGAAAGGGGCGTGCCGGTTCGAGTCCGGCCTCCGGCAGACTTCACTGAATCTGCCGAAATCGTCGAGCGACCAATCACCCCCCTGAATCGCGATAACAAGACCCCTGTGTTATTTGCCCTCTGTCTCCCGGAATGTAGATTGGCAGGGAAAGCCAAAAGAGGTGGTAATCGAACAAGGTAGATGGTGCCCCATTGTCGGGGGTGATGAGATCCATGATGCGCGTACGAAAGATCGTCTCGCTCAGCGAGGAGATCTACTGCATCGTCAACGTCTCCGAATGGGCCGCCAATCCGCAGCCGGTCCAGAACGAGTACCTGATCGTCGACGGCGAGCACCAGTCATTGCCGGGGTACTACTTCGGCAAGACACCGTTCGTGTTCGATTCATCGAAAACGGAGTTTGAAGAATCGTCCTCCACGACTCCGTACAACGGTACGCTCTACGGGAACGGATTCGCCGTGTTCACCGACGATCCGCTACCGTGTGATTGTCCGTTCCAGTGTGATTTCGACGCGAACTCCATTCTCGACGCTGTCGGGATCATTGAAGAAGATGATACCGATCATGATGTCGAAGTCGACCGCTGTCAACGACTCGTCAGCGTCGCCGTCGCTCTGGTTTTCGCACCGGCAACTGCGCGCGTCACCATGCCGTCGGAACTGAGGTTCCGGAGTTGACGCGCGCAGACACACTGGCCGGAGCCGCGCCATTCGATGCCATGAGTGTCGATTGCCATACCGCACCGGGAGTGGGGCGAGCCGAATTCGCTCAGGGCCTGTATCCACTCCCGCCGAAGCTCTTCGGCATCGATACGGTCTGGGCACCCAATGAACTGTTCTGGATCGTTACACACGGTATCACAATGACCGGTATGCCGGCCTTTGGGCCGACACACAACGACAAAGCGATCTGGTCGATTGTCGCATTCACCAGTTACGTGGATGAGTTGTCGTACTACGACTATAGCGATTGTCAGAAGTATTTTCCGTTAGCAGAAGCCCCCGTTCAGTCGTCAAGCCTCCCCTGTCATCCCCGCGCAAGCGGGGATCCATTTTGAAGCCAGCCACGCGTGGAGAATGGATTCCCGCTTTCGCGGGAATGACAACAAGTTATAGCAATAATTAGAACTCCGTTCCGGTTCTCGGAAACGTAGCAGGGCCAGTTCGACTCCGCTCACTGCAAGCGTCTCGGCCAAGCGGCACGGGCGAGGCGCCCGTACTACATCGCGTGTTCAATCGGAAGATAGTTCTGACAATCGCTATATCTGGAATTGCAGGACTCGCTGGCGTCCTCGTCAACCGAAACACATTCACACTAATCCAGCAATAGCGCAAACCTCTCAGAGGAATTGACAAGGAGCATCGTCCA
>WJJR01000300.1 GCA_014729565.1 Candidatus Zixiibacteriota bacterium
GCGTATGACGCGTACGGCGATCTCGCCACGGTTGGCGATCAGTACGCGCTTGATGGGCAGTTGCATTTTCGTATCCATAGCCTTCGAGTATAGAGCCTGAATCGGGTGTCACTCAAGGGCAATCCGCGCCACCAACCGGCCCGATGTCAAATCCGTTCCCATTCCGCCGTGATCGTCGAGCGTCTGTCCGGACGACGCTGCGTCCACCGGACCAGCAGATATGTCAGGTAGAACCCGAGACGGGACTGCGTGTCGACATCCTGAGTCATGATGACACTCACACAGCGGAAACCTGTGGGTGGTTGGCGATACAGGTCGGGTGCATTAAATCGGTCCACCACCGGGAAGACGTCTTGATCCCTGCGAGCGTACCGTTTGCGGCTGATGAGGCGACGCAGTCGCCCACCGAGGCGACGTGACAATTTGATCAGCAGGCTCTGGGCATTAACTGTCTGGATGAGAACGCGTCCGCCGGGTTGCATCACACGATGCAACTCGCGCCACACCGTTTCGGGATCGGACAAGTGCTCGGCCACATAGCGGCAGCCAACAAGGTCGAATGTCTCGTTACGGAACGGCAGATGCTCGAGCGTTCCGCGCACGGCTGTTCCCAACGGTTGCTTGAGAACAATGTCCACGCCCACGCACAGCTCCGGACCGTTCAGTTCCGATGCCGTCTTGTTATCCCCGCACCCCGCATCCAGAAACCGCTGCGAGGACCGCGCCAATTCCTCAAGCCGATCGAAGTAGATGTCCCATTTGAAGCGGTACGAGGGATCACGTGACTGCAGCTTCTGTGTGGCCCATGCCAACTGCTTACCGAGATAAGCATCGCCGTGATCAGGATGTTGAATTGCGCCGGCCATCGTGCCAATCAGGCGAGGCCGGACCCCGATTGCAACCGATTTGAGGGAGGTCTGGACCGCCGAGCTGAGGCTCGGCGGTCCGTTCTCATCACTACTATAGCGGAATATTCCCGTGCTTTTTCGGCGGGTTCGAATCCTTCTTTGACCGCAGCAGTTCCAGCGCACGGATCAGTTTCGGTCGTGTCTCGTGCGGCTCGATGACATCGTCGAGGAAACCAAACGCCGCGGCAATATACGGATCGGCAAACTTCTGACGGTACTCTTCAGCAAACTTCTCGGTGGCGGCAGCCGAATCTTCAGCCTCAGCAATTTCCTGACGGAAAATAATCTCGGCGGCCCCCTTGGGGCCCATCACGGCAATCTCGGCGCCCGGCCAGGCAACGTTGTAGTCGCCGCGCACGTGTTTCGAATTCATCACGTCGTAGGCGCCGCCGTACGCCTTGCGCGTAATGACCGTAACTTTCGGGACAGTCGCTTCGCAAAACGCGTAGAGCAATTTCGCTCCGTGCTTGATGATGCCGCCGTGCTCCTGTTCGACACCCGGCAAAAAGCCGGGCACATCCTCGAACACAACCAACGGAATGTTGAAAGCGTCACAGAAGCGCACAAACCGCGCACCCTTGGCCGACGATGCAATATCCAGCACACCGGCCAGCACCGCCGGCTGATTGGCCACAATCCCGATCCCGCGTCCGTTTAATCGGGCAAATCCGACGACGATATTGCCGGCGTGATCGGGCTGCGTTTCAAAAAACTCACCATCGTCAACGATATGCGATATGACGTCGCGGATATCATACGGCTTCTGCGAATCGTGCGGGACAATGCTGTCCAGTTGATCGTCCTGCCGCTCGACCGGATCTTCACACGGACGCGCCGGCACTTCGGACAAATTGTTCTGCGGAATGAAACTCATCAGCTTGCGGGTAAGCAGAAGCGTCTGTGCGTCGTTGTCACCAACCACATGCGCGATCCCGCTCTTTTGTGCGTGCACGTCGGCGCCGCCCAGACCTTCGAAGTCGATCTCTTCGTGCGTGACGGTCTTCACCACGTTCGGTCCAGTGACGAACATGTATGACGTACCCCGCGCCATCAGGATAAAATCGGTGATTGCCGGCGAATACACCGCGCCACCGGCGCACGGGCCCAGAACCACCGACAATTGTGGAATCACACCGGAGCATAGGGTATTGCGCAAAAAGATGTCGGCGTATCCGCCGAGCGACACGACGCCCTCCTGAATACGTGCACCCCCGGAGTCATTGATGCCGATTACCGGCGCCCCGGTCTTCAGTGCGAGATCCATGATCTTGCAGATCTTACGCGCATGACCTTCGGCCAGGGATCCGCCGAAGACGGTGAAATCCTGGCTGAACACGAAGACCGGACGGCCCTCGATGGTTCCCGATCCGGTAATGACGCCGTCACCGAGCGGACGCTGTTTGTCGAGACCAAAATCGCTCGAGCGGTGCGTGACAAAGCGGTCGATCTCGTCGAATGAGCCTTCGTCGAGAAGAATCTCCAGCCGTTCACGCGCCAGCAGTTTGCCTTTGGCCCGCTGCGCTTCTACACGCTTCGGCGCGCTCGGTTCGAGCGCGAGTTTGCGCTTTTCTTTCAGTTTGTCGATCGGATTCGGGGTCGCCATGTTATGTCGTCTCTCAGTTAGATGATTATGACCATCGATAATCGATTCGTCTATGCCGGCACGGTCACGGTGTCGACCGGAACCACGTCCATCCACTTCTCTTTTTGCACCAAGCGCCCAAACATCACTTCGGTATCGTGATCGAAACCGACAATCGTGCGATCGTCACAGCAATCCTTCAGAAACGCGCGTTTGAATTTCATCGTGTCGAGGGGAAACAGATCGACCGCCGCCACATACGGTCCCTTCAGGTGAAAACGCGTTGGGATGATGTCGGCGTAGTAGACAAACCGTTCCTTGCCGGAGCGCACTTCGACACCCTGATGTCCGCGTGTGTGCCCGCCGGTCTTGCGGACCGTCACACCGGGAACGATCTCGACATCACCGTCAACCAACTCCAACCGGCCGTTCTGTTCAATCTTCTGCAACCGTGGAACCAGATAGACCGCGCCGGTGCGTTCATTCGGATTGACCGCATCTTCCCACTCATCTTTCTGCACCACATGTTTGGCGTTGGGAAAGCGCAAATCGGGATCGTCGGGGTTGCCGACAAAGGCGCCGTTGGAGTGGTCGGTGTGAAGATGCGTGAAGACGACGTGCGTGATCTCTTCCGGTGAACTGCCCAGCGCCGTTAGCGCCGGTCCGACATTCGATTCGCCCCGTGGCGCATACACCTTCCTGTCGAACTCGGACAGGGCGTCGCCGAGCCCGGTATCGAGCAACAACTGATATTCGCCAACCTTCACGTAAAACAAGTTGGCCAGCATCGGCACCCGATTCTCTTCGTCCGGCTTGAGCAGTTTCTGCCACATGACCTTCGGCACAACACCGAACATCGCACCGCCATCGAGGGCAAAATGGCTCTCCACAAAACCACCGATGTAGATACTGCCAAGACGAACTGTCTGAATTGTCTTTTCCATCACGACCTCTCTTACACAAACCCTAATCACATACCCCTCTAAACGAGGGGCATAAGATCGTCATCTGACGGCCGGCGCGCTGACACGATGCAACCGTCGAATCGCGGTTTTGTCAACGCAGCAACGTGTTGGCAATGACCAGCCGCTGGACCTCCGAGGTCCCCTCGTAGATTTCCATGATGCGCTGGTCGCGGTAGAGCTTCTCGATAACCGAGAACTCACCGATGTACCCGTAGCCGGCGTGAATCTGCATGGCGCGATCGACACAGAAACGGGCGATTTCGGTGGCGTAGAGCTTGGCCATCGAGGCATCGAGACTGTACTTCTCCCCCGCGTCTTTCTTCACTGCCGAACGATAGGTCAATCCGCGCGCCGCCTCCACGCGCACCTGCATGTCGGCAATCATCCACTGGATGGCCTGCAGTTTGGCAATCGGCGCGCCGAACGCTTGACGGTTCTTCGCGTATTCGATCGATTCGTCCAACGCGCGTTGCGCAATACCGACACCCTGTGCGGCCACGCCGATGCGGGCGCTGTCCAGCGTTCCCATCGCGTAACGGAACCCCTTGTTCGGTTCGCCCAGCAAGTTCTCTTTGGGCACACGGACATTGTCAAACCACAAACGGCCGGTCGTGGCCGCCTTCATCCCCATTTTGTACTTCAACGTTTCTTTGCGGATCGAGCCGTTGCCGTTGTCTTCGACGATCCAGGCCGAGATCTTCCCACGCGCCTCTGAGTCTTCCATTTTACCGAAGACGACGAATGTGTCGGCCACGTCGCCGTGCATGATGAAGATCTTCTCGCCGGTGATGAGGTAGTCATCGCCATCAACCTTAGCCACCGTCGATTGGTTGGCCGCATCGGAACCCGCATTCGGCTCGGTCAATGCAAAGGCCGGGAGAATCTCGCCGGAGATCGCCTTGGGGATATACTTCTTCTTCTGCTCCTCACTCGCATACATCGCGATCGGCTCCAGAGCCAGGACCGCCACCGCCGACAGCAAATTGGACGGGGCATCCCAGTAGCTCAACTCCTCGCAGAGCGTCGTGTACTCGATCGAGGAGCGCCCCTGGCCGCCATACTCCTTCGGCATCGGGAAACCGATGTACCCCTGATCGGCGAGCTTCTTGTAGTAATCGTGGGGAAAGGCCTGCGGTTCGGGCCGCCGGTCCAGTTCCTGTGCCACCGGCACAATTTCCTTTTCGGCGAACTCACGGACCGCATCGCGGATCGGTTGTTGCCGTTCGTCAACGTTGTATCGAATCATCGGTCCTCCCACTGAGACGTGGTTTGTCGCACCCTCCTAAGCCCCGCATCTTAGGGATGGGGCAGGCGAAAATCAAGGGGGGCGAGAGAAGGGGACGTAGGGTGGTGCTCTGCACCCACCTCTCAGGGGATTCGACTCAGGACAGACCTAATCCTCAAATAAGAAACTCACATGCACCGTCGACACGATTTCCTTGTCGATTGAACTGACATCGCTCATCCCCATCCCGGAGACTTCCTGTGAGTGTAGCGGGCGGATTTGGAAGACCCCGACCCGGGCCGAGGTCGGCGATCCGACCTGGCGGCCGGTTGTCTGGGCCAACTGCTGCGCGCGCATCTTGGCGTTCTCCGTGGCCGCGCCGATCATCTCGATCTTCAGACTGTCGAGACGGGTGAACAGGTACTTGGGCGGATACGACTCGATCTGAACACCCTCTTCAATCAATGAGGACACCTCGCGTCCGAGGCGGGCAATGCGGTCGATGTCGGCCAATTCGATGCGGAACTTCTGGCGCAAAGTGTAACCGGTCAGGACACGGTCACGGTTGTAGTCTTTCATGATCTGCACATTGCCGACCTCGATCTGATCGTCGTTCAAATCTCGGCCGCGGAGATACTCCTCCAGCACACCGCGGTCTCGCTTCAAGGTGGCGTAGGCCGACTCCAATTGCGCGGCCGATGTCGACAGCCAGCCCTCCCAAATCGCATAATCGGAACGGATCGGCTTGTAGGCGGCTCCGGTCACGGTGATTGTCTGGCCGAATCCTTTAACCCGTTCAATCGTGTTGGTGCCGATCCATGTGCACACAATCAGGGCTATCCCTATGATGACACTGGCCATGAACCGGCCACCATCGCCATTTCGCTTCTCATCATCGGCCATCCGATCCTCCTCCTTCTGCCACCAACCGAAGCATTATACACTGATATGCAATCAATGGCATAACAGTCTTCGGCTGCGAACACACTGCACGTCACACTTCGTATGTCGTGATTTCCAGTTGGTACCCATCGGGATCACTGAAGTAAATCGAGTGAGCAATCTCGTGATCTTGAAATGTGAATGAAACGCCATGAGCGGCGAGAGAACTCTGCGCCGCCTCGAAGTCCTGTCGGGTGGCACGGAACGCGATATGCCGTACGGCCGGCGGACACGCCTCACCGCCCGATCGGGATTGATCCTTGTCTTCGGGAAACAGGGCCAGTCCTCCGGAACCGGAAACCATAAATGTTGGGACACCGGCCCAGGAGTCTACTTGAATACGCTCAAGACCCAGCTTGTCCTGATACCAGGCAATCGAGCGGTCGATGTCGCTCACGGTAATCGCCACATGGTCGAGGCCCTCGAGTGTGAAATCGGTCATCCCATTCTCCAATGCTTGTCAGGGCCGCAATGAGTGCAGCTGCTGACCTGCGATCCGGAATATTCAACGCGGCGCCATGCAACTGCGACAAAAAAAGGCGCGGATCCCGCGCCTTTGGAATCATCGATTTCCAGAATGATCACTACATCATCGCTTCCGCCGATCGTTCCGACGCCACCGACTTGATGTATTTGACGATGTCTTCGGTCGAGGTACCCGGGCCGAAGAGTCTACCGACGCCCTGCTCTTCCAATTGCTTCGCTTCCTTGTCGGGGATAATACCGCCGCCGAAGAGGTGAATGTTCTCGGCGCCCTTTTCCTTGAGCAGGTTCAGGACTTCAGGGAACAACGTCATGTGCGCGCCGGAGAGAATGCTCATGCCGACGAAATCAACGTCCTCCTGGATCGCCGCTTCGACGACCATGTCCGGTGTCTGACGCAGGCCGGTATAAATGACTTCCATGCCGGCGTCGCGCAATGCCGCCGCGATCACTTTAATACCACGGTCGTGCCCGTCCAAACCGGGCTTTGCCAACAGAACTCGAATTCGCTGTGCCATAGTCTCTACCAGATTCGTCTATTCAAAGGTTGCATCATCAGCCGAATAACGATTGTTCTTGGAGAAATACTCCGCCAGCCAGCCGCGACGGCCCACCGAGTGAAACACAAAGGCGGCAATCTTCTTATCGTCTCTGGGAAATCCCGGTGGAATCGGGAACGGTGTCAACACACCGAGTAAATGCGTGTCGATCAAGTGACGCACATACGCCGCAACATACTCGGGTGACTGGCTGCCAAACGGATCGTCGCCGGTGACCCAGATGCGTGTGATTTTCGCGCCCGCGGTCGGAATGTGACGGAAGTTGGTCATAAACACCAACTGCCCGGTCCAACTGCGGCGGAAAAACAGACGCGACCCACGCACGTCGGCCATCCATAAATCTTCCGTCGATTGCGCCCGCATACCGCCGGTGAGAAGGTCGATCTCTTCGTGATCGAACTCCCAGTCCACGTCAATCAACCAGGCATTCTCCGGCGACCGGCCTTCGAGCTCCGTACCGTCCGAATGGCACAGCTCGGCAAATGTGGCCGCTGTCTCTTTATCGGCGGTTACGAATTGAAATCCGAGCGCGTAGGCGCGGCAGTCGAGCACACGGCTCCCGGTCGGTGAATCCTCACCCGCCAGCCATTTCAGCGGCGGCAATTCCGGACTGTCACCGGCACGGATCGGGAGGTGCTTGGTGGCTTCGGCCATTGCCTGACGTTGCGCGTTGCGTTCGCCGCGTCGCTGCGCCCACATGATTCCCAGAATCACCAGTGGAACAAGCAGCGAACCGACGACGGCGACAATTTGCGCAACATTGCTCATGGGTTTGTCTTCCCGGTCATCTGCCATCAGGTTCCCTTAAATGGTCGGCGGCTCCTCGTATTCTCCGTAGATATCGCGAAGCACGTCGACGATTTCCCCCATTGTGGCGTACACGCGCGCGCATTCCATGAAGTACGGCATCAGGTTGTCGTCGCGCTCGGCCGCCTCTTTCAGTTCTCCCAGTGTCCGCTGCACCTTATCGTTATCACGCGCCTGCTTCAGTTGGCGCAAGGACTCGATTTGCTCCCGCTCGACCGATTCATCGATCTTCAGCAAGGGGATTTCGATTTCCGCGTTGTCCATCACGAACTTATTGACTCCTACGACAACCCGCTCGCCTTTTTCAACGGCTCGCTGGTAAGTGTAGGCAGATTTTGCCAATTCTCGCTGAAAATACCCCTGCTCGATTGCCGCCAGCACACCGCCGCGCCGTTCGATCTCTTCAAATATCTTTTCGGCCTCGTCTTCGGTCTGCTTTGTCAATGACTCGACGAAGTACGACCCCGCCAGCGGATCGATCGTGTTGGTGATGCCCGATTCATAGGCGACCAACTGCTGTGTCCGCAGTGCGATCAGGGCCGCTTTCTCCGACGGTAACGCCAGCGTTTCATCCATCGAGTTGGTGTGCAGCGATTGCGTACCGCCCAACGCCGCCGCCATGGCCTGCCAGGTCACACGCGGGATGTTGTTTTCGGGCTGCTGTGCGGTCAGCGACACACCGGCGGTCTGTGTGTGGAAGCGCATCAGATACGATTTCGGATCCTTGGCGCCGTATTTTTCCTTCATATGCCGCGCCCAAATCTTGCGTGCCGCACGGTACTTGGCGATCTCCTCGAAAAAGTCGAGATGTGAGTTGAAGAAGAACGACAGCCGCGGCGCAAACTCATCGACATCCAATCCACGCGCCAGACCGGCCTCGACATAGGCGAAACCATCGGCCAACGTGTACGCCAACTCCTGCACCGCCGTCGATCCCGCCTCACGGATGTGGTAACCGGAAATCGAAATCGTATTCCACAGCGGCATCTCACGCGTGCCGAATTCGATCGTATCGGCGATCAGTTTCATCGATGGCGCCGGCGGATAGATCCACTCTTTCTGCGCGATGTATTCCTTGAGGATATCGTTCTGCAGCGTGCCACGAAGCTGATCGGGTTTGATGCCCTTCTTTTCGGCCACGACGATGTAAAACGCCAGGATGATCGCCGCCGGGGCATTGATCGTCATCGACGTGGAGATTTCGCCCAGATCGATCCCCTTGAAGATCGTCTCCATGTCCTTCAATGAATCGACGGCCACACCACACACGCCGACTTCACCCTTTGACCGAGCATGATCGGAATCGTAGCCCATCAACGTCGGCAAATCGAACGCTACCGAAAGACCCATCTGCCCCTGATTGAGCAGGAAGTGGTAACGCTCATTGGTCTGCTCGGGTGTCCCCATGCCGGAGAACTGGCGACGTGTCCACAGACGCCGGCGGTACATCGACGGATGCACACCGCGCGTGTACGGCGTGAAACCGGGGTACCCGATTTCCGTCTCGAAATCGATGTCCGCCATGTCCTCGGGGGTGTAGAGATCCTTAATCGGGACCGAGGATACGGTGATGAACTTATGTCCTTCCAGGGTATCGGCAGTGTGCCGGACCTTTTCCCACTCAGCCTTGAGGTCTTCCATTTTCGGCTTGGCGGGCTTCGAGATCGCGTCGGTCACTTTGTCGACAATGGTCGGCTTTTTGGTTTCGGTCGTGTCACTCATACAAGCATCCCGTTATGTGTGCGATTGGACCGTCGAACGGCTGCGATGACCATCGCGTGACGGCCCGTTCAATATTCAATTCCGGACATTTCATGTCCACTGCTTAATCGATCAGACAGCGTAGTCCTGTCAATTCTACGCAACTAGTTGCCAAACAGCGCATACGGTTAGGGTTGTTCCCGACACCATTCAGCGAACAGCTTGCGCGTCAACGTATACGGGTCACTCTCGCCGGAGACAATTTGGTCGACTGCCTCGTCGAGCCTGCCCGATTCGATCATTTCGGTACGCAGCCTCTCGTGTGCGACTTCATTTAAACTCAGGGTCAAATCCGACTTGGCGCGCGTCCGTTTGAGCCCGTCGGCGTCGCCCGCCTCATGATAGGCGCGATGCTTCTCGATCGCACCCCAAAGATCGTCGATGCCGGATTGGCGGATCGCCACGGTCGGCACGACGGGCGCCTCCCAATCACGAAGATGGCGGCCACGCCGCTCCGATGCGGTCGCGCGAATCTGCCGCTGCACATCGAGGATTGACTCGACCTCGGCACGGATTCGCTCCGCCCCCGGCCGATCAGACTTGTTGAGACAGAAGATATCGGCGATCTCCATCAACCCCGATTTCATCGCCTGGATCGCATCGCCCGACTCAGGGACAAAGACGACCACCACCGTATCGCACACAGAAGCCACATCCAGCTCCACCTGCCCGACGCCAACCGTCTCGACCAGAACCACATCGAAGCCAAAACCCTCGAGCAGAACACACACATCCTTGGTCGCCCCGGCCAGACCGCCGGGCGCTCCGCGCGTGGCCATCGAACGCACATAAACATTCTCGCGGCCATAGACCGACGCCATCCGCACGCGGTCGCCGAGTAGCGCTCCGCCCGAGAAGGGGCTGGTGGGGTCAACGGCGATAATTCCCACTTTGTACCCCTCATCGGCCAATTCGGCGGCCAGACGGTTCACCAGCGACGATTTACCCGCCCCCGGAGGGCCTGTCAGCCCCACTCGGTAGGCCACCTTATGCATCGAAAAGACCCGGGCTAACAGCTCATGGTACCCGTCAAACCGGTCTTCCACCCGCGAAATCAGCTTCGCCAGCGCCACCCGATCGCCATTATTGAACCGATCCAGCAGCGTCGGGGCCGTCTTCGATGTCGTCTCGCCAGCCATGGGGCCATTATCGAGGAGTTCACGCCCCGACGCAAGAGAGGGATTGCGCCGACTGACAACGACTTCGATCGACTTTCTCCATCTAACGGGTGCGGGTGCCCCTGACCTTGGGGCGTGTTGAAAAAGTCGTGTGTTGAGTCCGGACCAGATGATGCAACTGAATGAGTGAAACATAAC
>WJJR01000301.1 GCA_014729565.1 Candidatus Zixiibacteriota bacterium
CCTCAGTGTCAACATTGGAGATGCGTAGGCGACGTCGGAAACATTTTCCATGCTACACTCAGATCCTCACTCTAAATGTTCGATGGCTCAGGGAGCTGACCGTGTTAGAGACACCGATACTGAATGTGAGTGAGGATACATGGTCAATATCATAACAAGATAAACCGTTCGGAGCTCGTCGTCAACGGCTGCACGGTGCCCGCCCATGTATCTGTTTACGAGGATGAATCTCTGCGTTATCGTCATACATCCTCCCACGTTGAACAACGTGATTCAGCGAGTCGGAAGATTCGCGGCTGTCTTCATTGGAAGTCTCTGACAAAGAAGACACCCGGCAACGGCGACAATCAGTCACCGCGTACCGGGTGTCTACAGCTATTGCTCTGAATTATGTATGCAAATACGCCGGGCCGACCATCGGCTCCCATTTGAAACCGTAGACAATCGTCCCTTCCGGTTCGTTGGCGTTGAGGCGACGGAATCGTGCCTGCACGCGCCAGCCGGTGTAATCGGTATCCGGATCGGCGCCGGTCAACTGGCTCATCAGGCGCGTGTGATTGTCATCGTCACACTCGACAACAACCACGTGATAGGGACCGTTCAGAACCATCCAACTCGGCACAATCCGCTGCACCGTATCGACAACGACGGTGCCGGTCTTCGGCAGTTGAATGTATTCCGGATCGGTTTCGCCCGTTTCCGGATCGATTTCACACGGCGGATAGACAACGTGTCCGCTGGGGAACTTCGCCGCCTTCAAATGATAGAGCACCTCAGAGCGGCGCTTAATCCGCGGAGGAAATATGGTCTCACTCATTTACGCACCCCCTCCAAGACTGTGGCGCCGCACATCGTGCCGATACCGCCAACGTTCATCGCCATGCCGACTGTCGGATCTTTCGGGATTTGCCGCTCGGTCGGCGCTGTGCCGGTCAACTGCAGGAATAATTCGCCGATTTGCGCGGCGCCGGTCGCACCAACCGGGTGCCCTTTGCCTTTGAGCCCGCCGGAGGAATTGACCGGGGACTCGCCTTCAATCGCGGTTTTGCCGTCGACCGTCGCGGGACCGGCCTTGCCCGGTTCGTACAGCCCCATCGCTTCAAGCAGCATCAACTCGGCAATCGTGAAACAGTCGTGCAATTCGATCGCCTGCATGTCGGTGATTTTCTTGCCGGCCTCGTCGAGTGCGTGCTTCGTTGCCTTGACGGCGCCCGGCATTTCGTGAAGGACCTTGCGACGATGCAGGAACATCTGATCCGACACCAACGCGCGTCCGAGGACCCGCACATACGGTTTGCCCAGCGACTTGGCAACGTCCTCGCTGACGACAATCAATCCGGCGCTCCCGTCGGTGATCGGCGAGCAGTCGAACAGCCGCAACGGATCGGCGACCATGATTGAACTCTCGACGATTTTCGGTGTGACTTCCATCTGGAACTGCGCATGCGGATTCTTGCTGGCGTTGCGGTGGTTTTTCACTGCCACGGCAGTCAGCATTTCGCGCGTGGTTCCCAGTGCCGCCATGTGCGACTTCGCCATCAACGCATACATCAGGGGAAAGGTCGCACCCTGGTCGGCTTCGAATTCGCGTTCCGAGGCGGCGGCCAATGCGGCGGTGGCGCCGTCGCCACTGACATCGGTCATTTTCTCGATGCCGCCCGACCACACCATCTTGTGCCGTCCGCTGGCGATGTCATCACAGGCGGCATTGAACGCCACCGAGGCGCTCGCGCACGCGCCCTCATGACGACTCGCGGGAACACCGGGGATGCCCATCGCATCGGCCGCATACGCGCCGATGTTTTCCTGGCCGGTGAACATACCGGTCGTCATCGCACCGATATGGATCGCTTCGATCTCTTTCATGCCGATCCCGGCGCTCTTGATCGTCTCACGGGCGGCCTTGGCAATGAGGTCACGGGCGGAGAGTTTCCACTCGCTTCCCCAGGGGCTCATTCCAAACCCGATGACACATGGTACCTGGCTCATAGAGTGATCACCTCCCTTAGCTGCCCATGACGATCATGCCCCGATGCCGGAGATACTCGCCATAAGTCACGTATTGAACGTTCTCGTCAATGATTTCATCAGTCGTCGAGACATCGTACGACTGCGCCTTCGTCAGTTCATCAGTGGTTTCCCAGATGAACGCGTCACTGCCCGACCCGGAACCGTACGAGCACATGAAGATCTTCTGCCCCGGTTTGGCGATGTCGAGCACACCGGCCAGACCGATCGGCGACGCACCGGAATAGGTGTTGCCGATCTTCGAGACTTTCAGCCCGGTCTCCATCTGCTCGGGTGTGAAGCCGAGCACCTTGCCGGCCCGTTTGGGGAATTTGGCGTTGGGCTGATGGAAGACCGCGAAGTCGAAGTCCGACGGTTTCATGCCGGCTTCTTCCATCATCGCTTCCGATGCGCCCAGCGTGTGCCGGAAGTACGACGGCTCGCCGGTGAAGGCGCCGCCGTGTTCGGGATAGTGGCGGTGTTCGCGACGCCAGAAGTCGGGGGTGTCGGAGTCATACGAACACGCCCACAGCAGCCGCGCGGCGATGTTGGTGCGTCCCATAATGAACGACGCCGCGCCGGAGGCCGCCGAAAACTCGAGCGCGTCGCTCGGTGCGCCCTGCGACGTGTCTGAACCGATCCCCAGCGCCCACGGCATGCAGTTGCTGACGCCCTGGCCCAGGACGTACATGATCGCATCGATCATCGTCTGGGTTCCGGCCTTGCAAGCGAACTCCACGCCGGAAAGCCAGATGTGTGGCGTCGCGCCGATTACTTCGGCCACGATCGTCGCCGACGGTTTCACCGCGTACGGTGGCGATTCCGAGCCGACCGACGCCTTCCCGATATCGGCCGGATTGACAAACGGTGCACGGGTCAGGGCACGGCAGGTCGCCTGGACCGCCAGGGTGATCGAATCCTGATCCCATGGCGCCACCGACTTCTCGACCAACCCCAGACCGCGTTCATAGGTGGGAGCATCCGCGCCCCA
>WJJR01000302.1 GCA_014729565.1 Candidatus Zixiibacteriota bacterium
GATCAGGACCGGTGTATCACTCAGAACCATCGGACTTGGGCTGTTGGGCGGTCTCCCCCCATGACGCCGGTGGTGCCTTCCGCGTTAGTTCGAAATCCGGGGTTACAGAGTTCAACGTGGCCGTAACGAACATCAAGACATTCTCGGGAGGCAACTGGACACTGGCCATCCGAAAATCATCCATCGGAAATTCGCCCGGCGTGCTCAGATGAAGCCGCAACAATGGTCCTTGTCCCGGCGGAATCGGATCCGCTTGGACGGACGTATTCTTCGCCCACATAATTTGGACGAGAAGCGTCTGATTCTCAGATCGATAAACCGGCTCGACCACGGGGAAATCCGCAATCAGCCCACCACGTGTCACAATCGAATCGAATGCCAGCGAGTCTCCCGCCGCAAACTTGAACGGGAGTGTCATTGCCAGGACAGGATTCGTGTTACTCATCCAGAATTCCACGATGGCGCTGTTGGGGCTTGCGCCGGGCTTGAGATGAGCGGTCAGTTTGTCGCGCAACTCATCGTCGGCAACGGCATTCCCGGCCAGCATCGCCACCAATGCCACGCCAATGATCACAGTCACTCCACGGACTGTCGATTTCATAATCATGCTCCTCTTCGACAGAAACTCTCACCAATGCCCACTTCAGGAATATCGACCATCGCATTCACTCCTCGAGCGAATCCCTAAGATACATCTACACTTGGAGTCGCGCCAGCGATGACTGGATTATTGCGCCATGCGGTTGAGCCGGTCGACTGCCGCCCGGCGCCAGCGGACCATCGCCGAATCCGGCTGAAAGCGTTCGGCCAGACGGGCGTCGACAGTCAACAAAAGCGGATTGAATCGATTCAGGTTCTGGCATTGCTCACGAGCAGAGGTGGCGACATCCCACTGCCCGGCACGCGCGGCCAGCAGGGCCACAGTTGCCCGGTAAAGTCCAGTCGCGGTATTCATGGTGTCCGGTGGGGTGTCCTGGAGGATCGTTACGGCCTCATCCGTCCGTCCATGAGCGTCGGCAATGTACGCCGACAGAATGTGTGCCCACGCAAGGTCGCCGGCGCGGCGGTTCAGTTGATCGGAAAGCAGTCGCGCTCCCAACGTATCGCCACGGTTCCAGCGATAGATGATTTGATCGACCCGGGCCTCGAGATAAGATGAGTCAGCGCGAATTGCCTGTCCGATGAGTGTCACCGCCTGGGCCGGCTTTTTGTTGTACCACGCCTGTCGAGCACTGGCGAGGAGGTTACGCGCACGCCCGCGAACCGTGTCGGGTGGTGCCGGCTCCTGCACCGTTCCAATGGTGTCCAACCCACCGAGCGCCCCCTCCAGAACGCGCTCCCTCGCGGCGTCGTCCCATCCATATACGACTTCTTCAATACGTCCGCGGTAGTCCATCAGAACGACGCACGGCAAATGGTCGATCTTCCAATGCCGGACCAGATCCCACTGCGCATCGAACAGAACCGTGTCTTTGACGCCCAACGAGGAAGCCCGTTCTCGAAGGGCTGCCGCGCCGGTTACGTCGTACGCATCAACATTGACCGGGACCAAGTCCCACGTCATGGCCGCCTTTTTGACCTGACCGGCCGTCTCCTGCAACATGGACTCCGATGGATGCGACCATGTCGCCCAGAACACGAAGACAGTCGCAGTGCCGGCACGCCAGATGACATCGGTTCCGTGACCGTCCTCGAATGTGAGTTGCGTGAATGTCAAGCCGGCGGCAATGCTCGGCAGAGGGAGTTTGTTTCCGAGCAGACCATGGCAGGCGCGTCGATACAGAACAGTTGCCGTATCGGAAATGCCGGCTGCACGATACACATCACCGTAGAGGATCACATCATCCGGCGTGCGCGGATAGCTTCGAGGCGGTGTACTCCGCACCACCTGAAGAGCGGAATCCGATCTCCTTTGTGACATCAGGAGACGGATAAGGCTCGTGCGTACACGGCTGATGCGGGGATTCCCACTGAGGATGTCGGCAAGACCGGCCACGGCGCCGCTGGTATCGGCACTCAGTAGCAGCACGTCACTCTTGAGTATCTGCAACGACACATTGCCGGAGTCGGCTGTGAGTGCCGAATCCAAAACGGCGAGGGCCGAGTCGATTTGTTCGCGCGCGAGCAGTTGTTGTGCGATCTGTCCGGGCGTTGGATCATCCTGGGCAAGCGCCTGTTCGAATGCGAGAATGCCGGTCATCAGGACCATCAGTAGAATCACCGACCGAATCGTGAATCCGCGACAGATCCTGAAACACTGATGCTTGCTGGTCACGTGGCTACACATCCGCTGACTGACGTTTGCTGAAGTACAGGACCTCCGGCATTACGATGTACCCCGCGCGTTGGAAAAGGTTCTGCGAGTGAACATTATAGTCTTCGATCAGAGCGGCGATAATCCGACGGCCCTGTGCTTCGAGGACACGCTCCGCTTCTTCGATCAGGGCCATTCCCATACCGGTTCCACGGAAATCGGGATGCACCGCCAATCGATTGATCCACCCCCTACGGCCATCATCGGTTGCGATGACAGAGCCAACCAGTGAGTCGTCTGAAAATGCGCCAAGGTGTCCGTTGGGATTTTGTGCCCGTTCGATCTGCAATTGATCGAGTGCATCGCGCCCCCGGGGACGGTAGTCCAGTTCGGCGGCATCCCACAGTTGATGCAGCAGGGGCAACTCCTCGACCGTCATTGAACGAATGACCGGTTGGGGACGCTCACTCATAGCGCACCTTCTCCACCGTTGTCAGGCCAACGCTTCGCCCCACCGACCGGACTCCACTGCACAATGCGATCGAGACGGAATTGCCGTTCGGCGTTTCTCAGTGAACAGTGTCCGCGTAAATAGAGATGTTCACCGTACTGCGAGATCTGAATTTCGCGGATGGAACGACGCGTTCGTGAACCGTTGGCGGTTAGGTAGACAATCTCCACTTCTCCCTCACGTCGGATCAGATCGCTTAAACCGTCGGGGAGCACCGGAACTACCTGACGTTCGGCGACGACACGTGGCGCAGATACGATTTCGTTCAACTGTCGGTGAGCTAGTTGCGCCTGTTCGACAATGGCATCAAAGACGCGTAGTGTTGTTTCACAGTCAGCCATCGCGCGGTGTGCATTCGGTTGTGGAATGTGCAAGTGGCGCGCCACCGATGCCAGGCTGTTGGAGGACAAGTTGAGATAGCGCTTTGACACCAGGCGCGTATCGATCACCGCCGGAACCCGAAACTCGCGTGAGCACTGGGCGTATTCGCTTTGAACGAAGCCCAGGTCGAAAGGTGCGTTATGCGCGATAAAGACCGCGTCCGAAAGCGTCTCGTCCAACTCAGGCATGATCGCACAGAACCGCGGCGCACCTTCCAGCATGTCTGGCGTGATCCCGTTGACGGCAAACGCACCGGCCGAAATCGGACGCTGCGGATCGACAAACGACACAAATCGCCGAACGGAACCGTCGGGCTCGCGTCGAATCACAGCGATTTCACAGATACGGTCGCCATACCGCGGCGAGAGGCCGGTCGTTTCAACGTCCACGACGGCAACAGGAACTTCACTCAGAGGTCGCTGTGCGATATCGCTCTCCATGTCCGTCAAAATGGGACGATCGTCGTGGCGGTGCCAGTCTGTTTTTCTCGACAAAAGAAGGTTAGTAGCGACAGATCTGTGCGTCTATCCCTCCACTGCCCAGCAGATTCCTGGAGTGAGTGCCGGGTGTCCCACAGTTCCAGGACCCGTTGAAATACCGCATGTACATCGCGTAGGTCCGGCTTTCAGCCGGAGCGGTGCGGCTAGGAGCCGCACCTACGCGCCGACGATATAAGTTCTCCAACACGCTCTTCTACTGTGGGAATGTCGCTGCCTCAGGATGAACAGCGCCGTAAGGCACCCGCCTGTAGGCCACCTGGTGAATCGCGCGTGGGTCATCTCCGTGACGTTCCATGTCTTAGCTTTCAACTGCTTGCGACTTGCTGATTGCGTCAAAAACCACCCTCAACCTACAAGACATTCCACATTGAACTGGAATACAGGAAGGGACGGCAGGTAATTGTAAATGGATGAGCGTTCGACCATCCGCTTCCTTGGTCAGTTAATTTGGCGAGAGATTAGCCGTACCGGAGTTGTCCGAGTGTATGTACGTGGGGCATGTTCGCTTCTCACGCGACAGTGACACGATGATCATGACACCCGGTCGGCTTTGGAGCGGGTCGCTGCATACGGTATCGTTGTCGACGCTAGAGATCATTCACACGACTCAGCTACCGGGCGCTGAGCCGGCAAGTGATTTTCCAATGTTTGGAGGAATTGTCCTGGGACACCGGCAGGGTAACATGTAGTCTCTGTATTGGCGAGCGAAACAGAGGAAGTGTTTGGCGAAAGCCAGGCTCCTGATCCTATGTTTGCTCACGGCAGTTCTCGCCGTGTATGTGAGTACGCTTGCCCAGAGCCGGGTGCCCCACAGTGCTACTGTGGAAAGCCTGCAGCCTGGCTGGGTTGTTCATACCAACGGGACTACTCTTATCTCCTAGAACAATTGCAATAAAACAGTATTGACACCACAGATTTCTGTATCGTTCTCCTTGACATCTGACCCCCCCCTGCACATTGCGATTGTGATAGGGTAGTGTAATGAATCGCGCACGGCTGGGCCGCCATTTGCGGGTGTAACGGGGTTGTAAGACCCTCAGCAATGGTGGCAGATGACAGAGCGTCGTCGACCGTTCCGCGTCGGCGATTCGACACGGTAACCGTGTTGTGAGTCTAACGCCGTTGTTGGTGGCACACCGGGCTGTTTGACGACTTGACAATTGCGAAGACCGGGGGGCGGCGTGAGCTGCCGCCGTCAGGACAAGTTGCGATGTTCGCAGCGTGCGAGTGCGTCCATGAGGCGCCACAGGCGCCGCACGGCTTGTTACGTTCCGTGGGAAGAAAGGAGGTGTTCGGATGTAGGTAGAATAGATGATTGTTGGGAGAAAGCTCCTTGAGCACGGATTGGGCCAACCGTGACCGGGAGCTAGCACGTGCCAACCGCCTGGAGCAAGGGACAGCAATGATGAAAACGATGATACGGACCGTTATTCAAATCACCATGAGTGTTGTGGTGCTGGTGGCCGTTTTGGGTTGTGATGATGATGGTCCTGTCGAACCTGGGGATGTCCGGTACAACATTTACATCGCCGCGCTGGATTGGGTCGACGGCAACGCCACCGATCCGCTCTATATCATTGATGCCGACAGCATGGTGGTAATCGACTCAATTCCCCGAATCGGCTCGCTCCATGACATGGAGGTTTCACCGGACGGCCGGTGGCTTTACACCTTCGTACACCGGGGAAGTGTCAGTGGGTGCCCAAATGACAGTCTGCGCAGGATCGACATCAAGAACAAGCGAGTTGATTGGGCGATTCCGAGTGGGCTCGATACTCGCATCCAACTTCTGGACGGAGGAAGCAAGATCCTTCGCCGTTGGTCACGCCACTCCATCTGTCCTGCGGGCGAAGAGCTTCTGGACGCCACTACGGGAGAGTTGCTTCGTGTGCTCCCGGACTCCCTTCTGTACCAAGAGGGCCCGATCAATGGAACAGAGGTGGCCGCAATCATTGGCGACCCCCTCGGAGCGCGAATTGTGGCTGTTGATGTTGAAACGGACGTGATTCGCGGACGCATCGTCCCCAAACTCCCTTCAGGACAAAAGCTCTTCCCCAGCTTTGCGGAGTTGCATCCCGATGGGGAAACAGTTCTGGCAATTGCGGGGTTGACCACAGACCTCGCCTGGGGGATGGTTGGCAATCTGCGCACCGGTGAGTGGCTGCTGACCGAACGCATCTATGACGTGAACAGCGCAGGTACGATCAGCACTGACGGCGCCCTGGCCCTGATTAGCGACATGAACAGTGGTCTATCGGTGTTCGAACTGGATTCGTTGATCTATCGAGGGAGAGTGTCGATTCCGGGTGGGCAAGTGGAGTTTGTCGGTGACACAAAGTCGGCGATCATGTGTGGACGTGGTGATTATTTTCATGCGACCCATCCCGTGGTGCGAGTGGATGTTAATCAACTGGAACCGACTCACGCGGTCGAGCTACCGCTCCCCAGTCCACTGCTTGGGGCGATGACGGTGGGCCGGAGACCCTAGTCGATGGCGCGTTGCCGAACGGGACCCCTCCATGCTCTAGGCGCGTGTTGATGCTTGTCGGAGTTCGGGTTCAATAGGGGGGCACTTCTCATTGGAGGGACTACCTAATGAAGAATACTGCAATAGTAGTGCTGTGTGCTGCGGCGTTGGTCTCCGTGTCGAGTGGGCCAGCTGCTGCGAATGAGTTCTTCTACGATTTGGATTCCACCTGGTATGTGACGCCATCTTCTGATGCAGTTGCAGTCCAGTTTGTCGCCGATTCGTTTCAGGCAGATCCCCAGCTATCTCAGTTTTACACGAACCATTCCTGTATTGACGATACCGGCACAGTCCAATACTTGCATCGGGATTTTCTGGTCTTCACTCTGACGTTCGAATGTGGCTATGCCGCCCGGTGCCCCGCAGTTCTACTGTGGGAGACTTGGGTCGCCCCGCGGAACGTCACGCTTTGTGGGAAGAAAGGAGGTGTTCGTATGTAAGTACGATAGATGATTATCCGGAATGAGAGCCTTGAGCACGGATTGGGCCATCCGTGAGCGGGAGATTGACACGTGCCTACCGCCTCGAACAGGGGACAGCGATGATTAGAGCGATGATGCGCAACTCATTTGACTACCGGTACCCGAACCGATGCTGGCAATACGGATGGTGAGCCGGAGGCCGCGTGCAAGAGAACACGAAGGGAGTGAGCCAGTGTCCCGAGAGTCAAATTCAGTGTCGAGACCACGCTCGAGGTTGGGCGGAATTAGAAAGGCCATAGGGACGATCGCGGTTATTGCCATTGCGTTGATGCCCGGTTGCAGCGACAGCGTGAAGCAACCTGTGGAAACGAAGGAAGTGATGCACCTCGGCGCATGGCTCCTATCCGCCAATCCCCAAGAGTATCGCGTCTACACATTTGACGCTTGCACCTTTGAACTCAGTGACTCGTTGATTGTCGAGAGCCAGCCCATGGAAATGGTCGCTTCTCCGGACGGCGAATGGCTGTATGTTCAGGGGACAGACCTGCGGAAGATCA
>WJJR01000303.1 GCA_014729565.1 Candidatus Zixiibacteriota bacterium
GGCGCGTACTCGGTCAAATGCCAGTCGAGCGATGTCTCATGATACCACTCACTCCATTGGGCCAACTCAGCGCCCATAAACAGCAGCTTTTTGCCCGCCTGGCCGTACATGTAACCGAACAGCAATCGCAGATTGGCAAACTTCTGCCATTCGTCGCCGGGCATCTTGTTGAGGAGCGATCCTTTGCCGTGCACCACTTCATCGTGCGACAAAGGCAGTGCGAAGTTCTCGTAGAACGCGTACAGCATTCGGAAAGTCAGTTCATTGTGATGATACTGGCGGTAAATCGGGTTGTGCGACATGTACAGAAGCGTGTCGTGCATCCAGCCCATATCCCACTTCAAGCCGAATCCCAGGCCGCCGATGTACGTCGGGCGTGATACCATCGGCCAATCGGTCGATTCCTCTGCAATCGTCTGGACATCCGGGAAGTGCTCGTAGATCGCCGCGTTGAACTGCCGCAAAAACGAAATCGCTTCGAGATTCTCGCGTCCGCCATACTCATTCGGCAGCCAGTCGCTGCCTTCACGCGAATAGTCGCGGTACAGCATCGACGCCACACCATCGACTCGCAGACCGTCGGCATGATACTTGTCCAGCCAGAACAACGCGCTCGACAACAGAAACGACCGCACTTCATTGCGTCCGTAATTGAAGATCCAACTGTTCCAGTCGGGATGAAAACCAAGACGGCGGTCGGCGTGCTCGTACAGGTGAGTGCCGTCGAAATAGCCCAGACCATGTTCGTCGGTCGGGAAATGCGACGGTACCCAGTCGAGGATCACGGCGATACCATGCTGGTGCAAATAGTCGACCAGGTACATGAAATCCTGCGGTGTGCCATAGCGGCTCGTCGGTGCAAAATACCCCGTCACCTGATACCCCCACGACCCATAAAACGGGTGCTCCATCACCGGTAGGAACTCGACGTGTGTGAAGCCCATGCGCAGGACGTGGTCGGTCAACCGTGGCGCCAGTTCGCGGTAGGTGAGGTAACGATTCTCTTCCTCCGGCATACGCATCCACGATCCGATATGCACTTCATAGACCGCCATCGGTCCATCGAGCGCGTTGCGCCGCTTGCGGTCGCGCATCCAGTCGTGATCCTGCCACTCGTAGTCGAGATCCCACACCACCGATGCGCTCTTTGGCGGTGTTTCGGTGTGAAACGCAAATGGGTCGGCTTTCTGGACCCGGTACCCATTGTAACGCGAGTGAATGTAGAACTTGTAGTTCTGACCCTGGCCGAGACCGGGAATGAATCCTTCCCAGATGCCGGATGAGTGTCGCGTCGTCAACCGATGCGACGAGTTGTTCCAGCCATTGAAGTCGCCCATAACATAGACGGCGTCGGCATCGGGGGCCCAAACACCGAACGTCACACCGGTCGTTCCGTTCTCGGTGCGGATGTGTGCACCCAATATGTCGTACAGTCGCAAATGCGTACCTTCGTTAAACAGATGCCGATCGTGATCACCCTGCAATGTGGGTTGATGATCGACCGGGCCGGCCTCCCGCGACGGTGTGGTCGTGACCGGCAGTGACGGTGTCGTCATATCGTGATCCTTTCCGTATAGTCGTGCAATGTCGCGCAATGTGTCGACAATCTCGGGCGATTGCGCCAATGATTCTACGGAGTAACGGGCGCGTCGTTTCCAGTTCGGCCGCTCGTCGACCGTGCCGGGAATATTCTGCGGATGGCGTTCCAGCCACAAGTCCTCGATATTGATCAGCGCCAGATCGGGACGCTGGCGGCACATATACCGCAGCACCGCACGCAAGACTTCTGTTGTCCCGGCGCCATCGGTCAGATCGCCCGTGCGGCGGAGGAACCCGACCACAGAGTCGCGCAACTCGGCGCGTTGTTCGCGTTCGGCGGCTGCCTCCTCTTCGGACATGTGCCCGAGCGCCACCCGATCATCGACGTCACCCGCATCCCAAAAACCGGCAAATGTCGCCGTGTCGTGGGTGTTGAGGGCGGCGACCGAATCTTCGATCACCTCGCCGATGGCGCGTTCCGGATTCGGTTTCATGTCGAACTGAGCGACATACATCCGCTTCAGCCCATGACGCGTCATCGCCTCGCGCACCTCGTCGGCCACCGTGCCGAGGTCCTCGCCGACAATTAAGGCGCGAGACCGATGCGATTCAAGACAGAGAATCGCATACAGTTCCTCGGCGGGCTGCTCGACATACACACCTTTTGTCGCCGGCAGGCCATGCGGCACCCAGAACAGACGGTGTAATCCCATCACGTGATCGATGCGCAACATCCCGGCGTGTTTGAGATGGTGGCGGACACAACTGATGAGATACTGATGGCTGGTGCGCCGCGACGCTTCCGGATTCAGCGGCGGAAATCCCCAGTCTTGTCCCTTTACGAAGAATCCATCAGGCGGGGCGCCGACCGACACACCATGGGCAAACACGGCGCGGTCGCGCCAGACATCATAACTGTCGGGATGTACGCCCAATGGAAAATCGAGATACAAACCGGGACCGTGGTTGCTTGCTTTCTCTGCCACATCGGCCACCTGGGCGTCGGCCACCCACTGCACATATTGATGATACAGAACCGTCTGTGGGTCGTAGTCAGCGCGCGTCAACGCACCATCGCGCGCCCCGTGAGGCCAGGTTTGCCACGGTCCATCGTACTTTTCCATCGCCGCGCGGAACTGTGCGAAATCGACCAGACGCTGATTGTCGCGGACGTACTGTTCGAACTCCTGCCGCCGTGCGCTGGGATTCTCAGTGAGACTTCTCGCCAGTTCATTCAGAACGCGACGCTTCAAGCTCATGCCACCGGGAAAATCGCATTCATCCCGTGAACGCAGACGGTCGCGCTCGTCACGGAAGGCACGGCTGTTCATGATCTCCCGCGCCGATGCCGACTGATCCAATTCGGGCAGACGGTCGACATCGATGAAGAACTCATTCCAAAACAGCCGGCTGATCGGTGCGTAGGGGCTCGGTGTATTCGAGTCGTCGATAACGGTGGGCAACAGCGGCAGTGTGCCGACAACGCCCCCGCCGAGATCGCCGACGACCTCCGACAAATTGCCGAGATCGGTGTAGTCACCCGCACCCCAGTTGCGCTCCGATGTCAATGCATACACCGGTGCAAACACACCCCAAGTCCGATTGCCGTTCTGAAGGTTCTGTCCACGGTAGGCCCGTGCCGGTGCGGCAATCACCAGCGAACGGCGTGTCATACCGCCAACACGAGTGACCAATGTATGATACCCCAGTGCCACCCGCTCGCCCCACAAGAGGACACGCGTGTGGTAGATCTCTCCTTCGAATTCTTCAGAGTCGATCGGTACGAATGCATCGGGGTTGATGCGACGGCGATGGACCGTGTTGTCGTCGCTCAACAACTCCAGATCAATCGGCAGATGCTCAATCGTCGCGGAGACACGAAACGGGATGTTCGGCAGTTCACCATCCCACGCGACAATGACCGGTGGAATGACCTGACGAAGCCGCTGCAATCGATCATGCCGGAGGGCAATGTCGGCATCCTCCGGTGAGTCAATCGGAGAACCCAGCGCCCGGAGAACCTTGACCAGAGCTTCGGGTTCGGCGAAGACGTGATTGCCAAAGATGTCATGATAATCCAGCGCGACGCCGTGGTGGCGGGCCAGATCGGAGAGTTGAGTCGTCGTCGCGTCCATGTGACCTTCCCGGGGACATCGTCCATGCCACTTCCATCAAAAAGGATGGAAGTTGTCCCTGTTGTGCTAATACGCGTGAGTTGTCGGTTTATGGGAGTTGTGAATCGTTGAATCCATGGATTTCGTGTCCTGCCGATCGAACATAACTGGTTATTCCGCAATAGATTCCCGCTGTTTTTCGTCGAGCAGCCGGCAGCCTTCCAACAGCAGGGCATCGTTGGGGATGCGCACATTCACGCTCTGCATCTCATCGATCGGATGCAGATTGAAGGTGCCGGTCTCCCAGGTGAGGATATCGTAGACGGCCTGCTCTCCTTCGGTGTCACCCGAGAGGGCGAATTTGATCTGGCCGCGCCACAATGCCACCCGTGCCTGGCCCTTGTCGGACTTCACATCGATTGACACACTCCGGCCACCCGCCGTGAGGATTTGAATCAGATCGATGAAGCTCAACTGTTCGAGCGAGCCGGTCACCGTGGCCTGATCGTCGATACCCTGCGGTGTCCGTGAGACCGCTCGTGTCAGCTTGGTGACAGCGACGCCGGTATCCCAGGAACCGGTCCAAACGTCCTCGTATCCCGCCTCCAGGGCCGCGCGTGTGAGCGGCTGGTTTTGCTCTTCGATGGCCAGGAAACAGGCCACACCGGGAGCGACAGCGTTGAGCCAGCGAATCCACTCGACCGCTCCGGCCGCAGCCCAGACCACGGCGTTGGGTTTGCGCCGCTCGACCAGTTTGCGCGCCTCGGCCGCACCGTTGGCAGTCACCACCCGCCAGCCATCGTTTTCCAACTGCATCGACAGATGGCTCCACTCCATCGGCTGATCGGAAACGAGCATCACCTCCGACGGTCCCGGTGGCAGGCAGCCTTCCAAGACCTCCTCGCGCAGCACACGGAGCAGCGCTTCGACCGCAATCGGATCAAACCGTTTGCCGGCGTCTTCACGCAGCCAGTCGGTGATGCGACTCAGGTCATCAATCGACTTGGGCGTGGTCTGTTCGGCGGCAAGCAGAAACGAGGTCACCAAACTGAGGATGCGCGCCGACAGCGGCGATTCCGGCGATGATTGCCCCGGTTTGGCGTTGCATTTCTCAAACGGCAGCGGGGCCGCTTTGAGGATGTCGATGACGGGATACGGACAACGCAAATCCTCGGCAATCGCATCCCAATTGGTGAAACCGGCTTCGTCTTCCTGAAGAATGGGCGCCAGCTCGCAGGCAACCATCAGGGTCTCGACTTCGAATTCACTCAACGGCATCAGGCGCGCCACCGAGAGCGCGTAGCGCGCTACCCGACGGTCGCGCGGCTTTTGCGGCGCGAGCTTGTGCATGTATTCGGACAAATGAATGTAACCGTCGCGCATGCGTTCATACGACAACGGCGACCGCAGCACGGCGGTGGTTAACGACGGACGCAGCACCGGTTGGATTTGCGGATGATGACGTTTCAAGGTCAACAATCCATCGGGTGAACCGGCCAGACTGTCCTGGTCGTAGACAACGTAATTCCATTCACCCGGCGGGACGTCACCACCATCCCAAGTGGTGACAAAGCAGCGTTCGATTTCCAGCAGCGACTTGATCAGCTTGGCCACGAACGGCTGTGACAGCCATAACAATACGCGCGCGAGGTGCGGTGTCTCGTCTTCCGTGAATGCCTCTGGACGGTCAACGGAGAAGCTGAACTCCAGACCGAGCTTGTCGGTCGGTGTCGATGATTCCTGTGGGTGTTCGCGTGGAACCGGCCCTGACACCGTGACCGGCCCGCTGCGTTCGATCGGCGGCAATGGCGACCGTTCGGCACGGCGCGGGGATCGGTAGAAGCGATTCCACAGGCGCGCCAGCGACACACTGGGCGCCGTCGCAACAACCAGTTTCTCGACACCCGCCTGCATGCGGATTTCCGCCAGGACATCGGCGTTGGTCGGATTGGCAATCGCAATTTCCAGTTGGCTGGCATCCGCATCGAACGCCAACGGTAGGAACTCACGCTGACGCACGTACTCCTCGGTGAACAAATCGAGCGCGGCATTTTCAACCACGGCCGTTTCCGGGTCCCATGACGGTGTGCCGAATTGTTCGGCCAGGGCTTCGGCCAGTTGACCCTCCGAGATGAACCCGAGCAATACCAAAGTCGAGCCAAACGGATGCCCCAGGCGTTCCTGCTCCATTAAGCCCTGAAACACCTGGTTGTCGGTCACCCATCCCCGGCGCAGGAGAATTGTATCGAGGCGTTCCGTCTTGCTCACACCACTTCCTCCGCGATCGGGATCGGCCCGGTGCTGGTCAGAAGAGCGGGATTGCTGGCCATGGCATAAGCCACGTCTTGTGCGATGATCCCCTCCTGTACCAATTGCGCGAGATGGTTCTCAAAGAGTTGCATGCCCTCTTTGCGACCGGTCTGAATCGCCGTTGCAATCTGCTGCGATTTGCCTTCGCGGATCATGTGCCCGATGGCCGGCGTGTTGATCAGGATCTCCAGTACCGCGATGCGTCCGGGGCGATCGCTCCGCCGGATAAGTTGCTGGGCAACGATGCCTTTCAAACTCTCCGAGAGCATCACGCGAATCTGCGACTGCTGGCTGTGCGGGAAGGCATCGATCAGACGGTTGACTGTCTGCGCCGCGCTCTTCGTGTGCAGCGTCCCAAACACACACAACCCAAGTTCGGCCGCGGTCAACGCCATGTGGATCGTTTCCAGATCACGCATTTCGCCCACCAGCACGACATTCGGATCCTCACGCAGTGCGGCCCGCAACGCGGTCGCAAAGGTGGTCGTGTGCAGACCGACCTGGCGTTGGGTGATCAGACACCGGTTGTTGGTGTGCACAAACTCGAGTGGATCTTCGAGTGTGATGATGTGCTTCTGTGTGGTCTGATTCAGATGATTGATCATTGCCGCGAGCGTCGTCGACTTGCCACAGTTGGTCGGCCCGGTTACCAGGACGAGTCCCTGACGGATTTCGGCAAGACGCGTGACCGATTCGGGAAAGCCCAATTCGAGCAGCGTCGGCGGCTCTTCGGGGATGATGCGCATGACCCCGCCCGGCCCACGGTGATGCCGGAACAGGTTCACACGGAAACGGGCAAATCCCGGCACCGTGTACGAGCTGTCCAGATCCCAGCGTGATTCGAAGACCTTGATTTGCTCATCTGACAATATCTCGTAGAGGAGCAGCTCGACTTCCTGCGCCGAAAGGTCGCGGTCATTGGCGGGAACCAGATCGCCGTTAATCCGGTAAGTCACTGGCGCACCGGTCACAAGGTGAACGTCCGAGGCGTTCAGTTCCTTCATATGACTGAGTATTTCGTTGATCTGAGGCACGAGACTTCTCCCACGGGGATCAACACCCCATCAGGAATTTTGTCGGCTGATTACCCCCGTCTCATAAGCCCTTGATTACATTGTGGTAAGGCCCCAGATAGGCCGGATAATCCGGGGGTTTTCGGACATCCGAACCGGGATTCGACTGATTGAACCCTGCTAACGGGGACCGACGAAAGAGCTGTACTCTAAGTGATTACGAACGATAGCGTTCCCACAAGATCGAAGGAACGCTCCGAACGGATGGTGACAAATGAATGTACTCGTATTGAATTGCGGATCGCAGTCGCTGCGGTTTCAGATCATCGAAACCGATCTGGAACTGATCGATCAGGACGCTGATCGGCGGTTGGCCAAGGGCATGATCGAGCGCATCGGCGGGCAGGCGCTGGTCACGCTGCAGGCCGAGGGCCAGAAGAAGGTCCGTCACGATGAAGCGCTGCGCGATCACCGCGCGGCCATCGATCTGGTGTTGCGCTGGATCATTTCCCCCGACTCGGGCATCGAGAGTGTCCACTCGATGAGCGACATCCATGGTGTCGGGCATCGGGTGGTGCACGGGGGAGAGCACTTTCGTAAGTCGGTGCGCATCGACTCCAATGTGATTGACGGTATTGAAGACTGCATGGAACTGGCGCCGTTGCACAATCCGGCGAACCTGCGAGGCATTCGCGCGGCATTGGAACTACTTGGAGGCGGGGTCCCGCAAGTGGCGGTGTTCGATACCGCGTTTCATTTGACCATGCCGGAGACGTCGTTTCTCTACGCCATCCCCTACCAACTCTACCGGCGGCATAAGATCCGTCGTTACGGTTTTCATGGCACATCACACCGTTATATCGCCTATCGCTATCGCCAGATGTGCCAGATCAATCGCGAAGAGGTGAACATTATTACGATTCACCTCGGCAACGGCTGTTCGGCCTGCGCCATCCGTAATGGCGACAGTTACGACACCTCGATGGGCTTCACGCCGCTCGAGGGTTTGCTGATGGGTACACGTTCCGGTGACATCGACCCGTCGATCATCGAATTCCTGACCCACAAGGAAGGCATGACCCTGCGTGAGATCGATACGATCCTCAACAAGCAATCGGGCCTGCTCGGTATATCCGGTCTCACCGGGGATATGCGCGATCTTCTCGATGAGGAAGCCGAAAACCAGGATCGGCGGTCGCGTCTGGCGATCGAGATTTTCTGCCGGCGTGTCCGCAAATACATCGGCGCCTACTACGCTGATATGGGCAACACCCAGGCGATCGTTTTCACCGGCGGCATTGGCGAAAACTCCCCGGTCGTCCGCCAACGTATCTGCAACGGCCTCGACGCATCATTGGGCCTCACCATTGACCACGACCGTAACACCGACGCGGTCGACGGCCACACCGGCCTCATCAGCACCGATGATTCCACCCTCGCCGCCTACGCCATCCCCACCAACGAGGAACTGCTCATCGCGCGAGACACGGTGCGGGTGATCAAGGATGTGCCGCGGCGGTGGTAGGGGGGGCGCAGGGGCTGGCAGACGTCGAATATCATCAGGAATCCGTGGTACAGACATTCCGAGGGTGTCCCCACAAGTTGAAGAATCTTCTCAATCGACCATCAATCAGTGCAGGGACACGGCCTGCCGTGTCCGCACGTTACTTCTAACATCTTCTCTCCCATTGGGCACAGCAGGCCGTGCCCCTACTGATCGCAGGGGCGCATACTTCGACTCCGCTCAGTGCAGGCGGCTGTGCGCCGATCCCGCGCCACTAATGGGACAACCTCTTCTTGTCTACACCACTGACCCATCATCTAGAGCGATTGTCAGAACTATCTTCCGATTGAACACGCGATGTAGTACGGGCGCCTCGCCCGTGCCGCTTGGCCGAGACGCTTGCAGTGAGCGGAGTCGAACTGGCCATGCTACGTTTCCGAAAACCGGAACGGAATTCTA